>CAYRTV010000402.1:0-2682 GCA_964427225.1 uncultured Eubacteriales bacterium | reverse complement strand
GGGCGGGCCTTATTTGCATGAGGACAACAATCAGGCCTCGAATAAGTTGCGGCGGCTGATGGAAAAATATACTGCTCCATCTATAACCGCTGCGATGCCACCATTACTGCGTCACGCCAATTGCTGGACAGACTAAAAAGGCTGGGAGTAGCCAGGGTTAAAAACATTCAACTGGGTGTGGACCTGCACACCTTCCATCCGGATAAGTACAATGCTGAATTTCGAACCCGGCTCGGTGTCAAAGAAGATGAAAAGCTGTTGCTATACGCCGGACGGTTGGATAAAGATAAGCGGATTGATATTTTGCTGGATGCTTTTCAAATGATATCCCCTCATTTTCGCGGTAAGATTCTCTTGGTGGGAGACGGCCCCGCCCGCAAAGATGTGTTTCGGCATATCCGCTATAATGCCAAAACTCTTACATATCCGTATCAGGCAGACCGGAACCGGTTGGCGGAAATAATGGCATCGGCTGATATTTATGTTTCTGCGGGTCCTTTTGAAGCATTCGGGCTTTCCATTATAGAGGCCCAAGCCTGCGGACTGCCGGTGGTCGGCATAGCCTCGGGTGCCTTTACAGAGCGCTTGACGCCAAGATTCGGCATGTTGTTGCGGTTGAGTCCCTGGGATTCCAGGAGATCCATGTTGGCGGGTGAATTGACTTTAATGGTGTCCATCAAGGAATAGAACCAGCGTGAATAATTTTTTATAAGCTGCGTGAGCGAGTCATCCTGAGAAATCCTGCTGATTTCCATAGCCCAGTCGGTGTTATAGATGCCGGTGCAGGGGACATTAAGTAAACGGGAAAACAAAAGCCCAAGTAAACCGATAGGCCCGGATGTGGAAATATATATCTCAGTTGGTTCTTCGACATTGATGATCTGCAGCGATTTGAGCATCGATGGGAAATGGAGCTTTATGGTCTTGTTTCCCGGCAGTTCTGTTTGGAAGATGGAAGGAATAAAGATAATGTTCGGCGGAACGTCCGAGGTTGTTTTGTCAGGAGCCAGGGATGTGACAATCCGTATGCGGTTGCCGTTGCGGAAGGACCGCCAGGCAAGTTGTTTGAGGTTTTGGGACATAATATTCCTGTCGTCCATGGTATCTGTAAACCATAGGATCTTTTTGTTTTGATTTTCGGGCGGGATATTCAGACTTGTCCGCAGCTCCTCTACCAGATGGCGGCTATGAAACATGTGCTTAATGGCCGTAAAAAAAGGCAGCGAGAGAAAAATTCCCGGAATGGAGGAGGATACATTCATGATAAAATTAATCAAGTCTCCGGAAGCCAGCTCTTTATTTAACGAGTCCAGAACTTTGCGGAAATATTCATCAGCGATATCTGCGGTTTTGGAATATACCATCTCGAGCCGGTTGTCCAAATCTGTGGGCTTTATTTTCTTTATTTCATCTATCAATTCCACTAAAAGAACGTGAATACGGTTCTGATCTTTCTTTTTCTGGGTTTTGAGGCGATAGAATTGCAGTTTATGTTTAAGGTCAAATGGTTTGGATTCGAAAATATTTTCAGTCAGACGTCCGGCGAAGGATCCCGTTAAAACTTTTTGCTGGTTACGTGAAAAATCATACGCGATTTTATATACAGTAAAAGCCAGCGATTTATAATCGTTGTGCCGCCCCATGGGGGCGGAATTTTTGTATTTGATGTTATCCAGAACGTCTTTGATCGTGGTGCCTTTGGTCAGGGTAAAGGTCTGTCCCACAAAAAGCCCGGAATGGTCATCTGAACCGCCGGTGAATGATTTTTTCCAGGACGAATTATCCAGCGGTTCGATCCGGTATTGTTCCTGCAGCCTTTCTAAGTGCACAGGGGTGAGCTGTTTGAGGATGTCCATGCAGTGCATATTGGATTGATAGTTTCGGCCTCCGTTTATACCTTCGAATACATCAAAAAGCAGAATAAGTTTTTCAACATGTTCCCGTGTGAGTCTTTTATTGACGGAAAAAGTGGCATGTGCCACTGAGTAGGCAAGATTCTCTGCGCGGATATACTCTCTAAAAGTGTAAATGTTGTTACGTAATTCTTGAACTTGTTCAAATTGCTTTTCATCGATTCCGTAGAGAAGGATATGGATTTTGCATCCATTGTCAGGAAAATAAGTCGTGCTTTCCAGCCCGACTATCACCTCATCCGGATAACGGTCTTTCAGCCGCAAGGCACCTTCAATCCGGTTATGATCGGTGAGGGTGACAAAATTCATGCCCCGCTTTTTGGCGGTTTTATAGATGAATTCCGGCTCGGTATAGGATTCTTTGGCGCCAAGCCGCTGTAGAAACCATTCCGAAGGATGTTCGGAATATTTGGAATGCACATGCAAATCGATTTTAACCATATTTATTCCTCTCCCCATTTCATTATTTCGCAATATGTTCTTTCATGGATTCATATCATAGCGGACATTGATTAAATCTGAATGAATACCGGGTTAATAATCCGTTAACCCAAGGGCGCGCCAGCATAAACCTCTGTCATCCCCTGGGCGCGTTAGCGGCCGTGGGGATCTTAGACTGCTTCGCGGATGAATCGGTTTCCTCTTATTCAAACGAAGCAGATTGAGATTTTTCGCAACGCCCAGGATGACATCGGGCTGGAAAGCGGCGATTGGGTTCTCTCCGAAGCCAATGGCGGAGGGTGGGAGGGTCTTGGCGAGGAGAGAATGC
>CAYRTV010000401.1:0-2687 GCA_964427225.1 uncultured Eubacteriales bacterium | reverse complement strand
CCACTTTAAAGATATATTCTTGCTGATCTTTCTGGATTTTTCCGGCGGGAAAATTCCGAATCCGGTCATTAAGCCGGCTGATGACTAAATAAGGATGAATATTCAGAGATTTAAGCTTTTCTTTATCCAGTATGATCTGAATTTCAGAATCAGCTCCTCCGGTAACGGAGACTTGGGCAATATCCTGAATCGAACCGACCCCGATTTCCAATTTATCCTTGACCAGCTTCCGGAGCTCGTTTAAAGAGTAATCGCCGGAGATGGTATACTGTAAAAACGGGTCCGTCTGAAATTCCTCGGGTACATACGGTTCCACAATAGGTTTTACCTGATCAGGGAAAATCTCCTCCAATTCCGAGATTTTTTCTTTAAGTGCCAAGTGGGCGAATTCCATGTTGGTATCGGGTTCAAAGTCAAGCGTAATAACCGAACGCCCGATAGAGGAGGAGGATTTGATTTTTTTAATGCCTTTCACCGTAGAAATCTTTTCCTCTATAGGGGCAGTGATTTGAGTTTGGATGATTCGGGGAGGCACCGAAGGCCAGGATGTATTGATACTGAGTTGAGGGTATTCTTCCTTCGGAGCCAGTTCAATCGGAATATTCAGAAAAGAGTAGACCCCCAGCACCATTAGTGCCAGATAAAGCATGGCAGTGGCAATGGGGCGTTCAACAAAAATTTTCATGCTTTTTTCTTTTCCTTGGCATATTCCACCAATTCATATCCCAGAGGTATCAAGACCAGGGTTAAAAAAGTTGCCAGCAGCAAGCCCCCTATAACCGAAATGGCAAGCGGCTGCTGCAGTTCCGCCCCCTGGCCCAAACCCAATGACATAGGGAAGAGCCCGAAAGCGGTGGTGACGGTGGTCATTAAAATGGGGCGCAGCCGGATACGGCTGGCTTCCATGATGGATTCCCTCAAATCCTGACCCCGGCGCCGAAGTTGATTGGTATAGTCGATTTTAACGATGGCGTCATTGACCACAATGCCGGCCAGTACCACCATTCCGATAATGGAAATGACATTGAGCGATTGGCCGGTGATAAACAGAGCCCATATGGCACCGGTCAGCCCCATAGGTAAAGTGAGAAGGATGATAAATGGGTGCAGCAGCGATTCGAATTGGGCGGCCATGATCATGTACACCAGCAGCACCGCTAATAGAAAAGCAAGGATCAAGCTGCGGAATGATTTCTGCATTTCTTCCTGTTCTCCGCTGAAGACCACCCGGTAATCCGCCGGCAAGCTCATGGCGTCGATTTCCGACTGAATCAGCGGGACAACCTGACTGATTTTTGCGCCGCTGAGATTGGCGGCAACCACCACTTCCCGTTCCTGATTTTCTCTCCGGATTTCCTTAGGGCCGCGGGCAATCTCGTAAGTCACCAATTCCCGCAGCGGAATCAAACTCTCTTGATGCTGAATGGACGCATTCATCAAAGCATCAATATCCTGACGGGTTTCATCTTCAAGCTGTACCCGGATATCATATTTTTTTTCCAATTCTTTCAGCTGTGTATCCACTCGTCCCCGGACTGCATCCACCATAAATTGCCCTATCTGATGGGTGGATATATTGAATTTTTCCAAAGCATCACGTTTGACATGAATAAGAAATTCCGGTTTGCCTTCCGCAATATTGGTATTGACATCGGCAATACCCTCAATGTTTTGAATACGCCGGGCCAATTGTTCGGCGAGGTTTTTTAATACATTTAAATTCTCTCCCCTGATTTTAAGACCGATCTCAGACGAGGAAAAGGCCAAAAATTGGGCCATAGTGGACTGTTCGGGAACAATGGAATGCTGAACCCCGGGGAAGCGGGATAAATAATTTCTCAATTCCGATGTCACCAGGCTCATTTTCTTATATGAAGTTGCATCCACATGGATTTTAGCGGAATTGAGCGAAACGTCCGGATTCATGGCTTCCATCCCGCTGACGACTCCTATTTGTGAAAAAGCATCTTTGATATCATCATGCCGGTTCATCCAATTTTCAACCATTGTGACGACTTCCGCTGTCTGTTCCAAAGAATAATCAATGGGCGTTTTCAGGTGAAGCTCAAAGGTGGAGGTCTCCGGCTTGGGCATCAACTCCCGGGGTATTTGGATGGCGGCCAAGAATGTGACCAATAAAAACAGAAAGGATCCGAAAATGACTTTGCTTTTATGATTCAGGGACCATATCAAAAAACGATGATAAAAATGAGATAAAGAATTATAAACGGAATTAAATCCCCGGAAGAGAGTCCGGCCTGCGGACTTAAGCGGGAGGCTGATATAGTGAAACAACAAGGCGATAAGCTGAATAAGGATTGAAACAAGGAGGCTGATCAGTTTATAAACCAAAAATAAAATGCCGTAAATAATCTGCTGCAGAAACCAAAAGGGATACAATAAAAGAGACGGAAAAGATTTCCGGGGAGGATTGCGGAAGAGTTTCCTCCCGTTTTTGTTTTTTTCCATGCCGGCATCTTGTCCGGAAAAAGAAAATTTCCGGGAGGCCAGCATGGGAAGCAGAGTCAAAGCGACAACCAATGAGGACAGCATGGCAAAAGTGACGGTGAGGGCCTGGTCTTTGAATAATTGTCCGGCCACTCCGTGCACGTATATAACCGGAAGGAAGACGGAAATGGTTGTGAATGTGGAAGCTGTAACCGCCATGCCCACTTCCTTGGTCCCGG
>CAYRTV010000400.1:0-2689 GCA_964427225.1 uncultured Eubacteriales bacterium | reverse complement strand
GGTGCTTGCCGGACCCGGTTCCGGAAAAACCCGGGTGATCACCCACCGGATTGCATATCTTATTCAGCAGGGCGTCCCTTCCCGCCAAATTCTGGCACTAACATTCACGAATAAAGCCGCGGACGAGATGCGTTCCCGCTTGAAACAGATGAAAATACCGGCGGGTTCACTCATTTGCACTTTCCACAGTTTATGCGCCCGGCTGCTGCGGGAATTTTTCCGGCCGGCCGGGCTTCCCGAGAATTTCACTATCTTTGACCGCAGCGACCAGCTTGCCGTTATTCGAGACATCCTCAATGATATGGATCTCGATCCGAAGGCTTTTCAGCCGGCCCGGCTGCTGCGGCGGATTGGGCGCTGGAAAAATGAACTCACCGGCCCCGATCACGTCCTGGAATCACTTTCAGCGGATGCTCCGGAAGCCATCCCGGCTGAAATCTTTCAGGAATACCAGCGGCGCCTCGGCCAATCGGCCGGCATAGACTTTGATGACCTGCTTATGAAGACAGCTGTCCTATTAAAAAAAGAATCTCTGCGGAATCAGCTCAGTCACAGGTACCGTCACATCCTGGTAGATGAATACCAGGACACAAACCGGTGTCAATTCCGGATAGCCCGTGATCTGTCCTGCGGACACCGCAATATCTTTGTGACCGGTGATCCGGATCAATCCATTTACGGCTGGCGCGGAGCGGATATTGAGAATATTTTGGCATTTGAAAAAGACTTTCCCGAGGCAGCCACCATCCGCCTGGAAGAAAATTTCCGTTCGATTCCTCCCATTCTGGACCTGGCGGATAGTTTGATCCAGGTCAACCGCCAACGAAAATCCAAACGGCTGATTGCCAGAATCGAAGGGAGAGACCAGCCCCGGCTTTTCTCATTTGCCGATGAATACAGCGAAGCTGAAGGCGCTGCCGCCTGGATTAAGGAAATGCAGTCGGATTTTAACCTGGCCTTAAAAAACATGGCCGTTTTTTACCGGACCAACGCCATGAGCCGCATATTGGAAGAAACTCTTTACCGGAAGGGCATCGCCTATCAAATCGTCAGGGGCCTGGAATTTTATCACCGGCGGGAGATTAAAGATATGCTTGCCTATCTGAGGGTCTTGGTCAATCCGGCTGACCGGGTTTCCCTGCTTAGAATAATCAACCGCCCCCCCCGCGGAATCGGCCGAAAAACCATTGAACACTTGACCTCCCAGGCGGATGCAGACGGTTCCGGGTTATGGCCGCTTCTGGAGAATCCGGACAATATTTCTCTCCTGAACGACGGAGCCCGCTCCCGTCTCCGTTCCTTTTTAAAAATGATCCGCGGAATTCAATCCATGCAGGAGATTCCCATAGCAGAAATACTCCGGGCAATCTTTAAGCGCTCCGGCTATAACACTTACTTAAACAAAGACAATCAGCGGGATGCCGTCCAAAATGTAGAGGAATTAATCCATTCCGCTGAAGAGTACGATCAGACTTCCGAAACTCCAACCCCGGGCGGATACCTGCAGCAGATCGCTTTGCTCAGCGATCCGGATACCTACGACAACGAATCCGGCGCCGTATCACTGATGACCCTTCATGCCGCCAAGGGCCTTGAGTTCCCGGCTGTCCTCATCACAGGTGTGGAAAACAGTATTCTCCCACACAATCTCAGCCAGGGAAATCTTCAGGCTACAGAGGAAGAACGCCGTCTTTTGTTTGTCGGCATCACACGGGCAAAAAGATATCTGGCAATAAGTTATGCCCAAAGCCGCAGCATCTTCGGCCACCCCCGACCCACCGGTTCTTCTCCATTTCTCCAGGGACTTGAAAATCATATGCGGCGGGGCACGCCCGGCACCGGAATATTGACTCGGGATTCTGCGGCGGCATCACCGAAAACAACGGATGTCTTTCCGCAATCCGGCCCTTATGCGGCCGGCCGCCGGGTCAAGCACCCCCAATTAGGAGAGGGAACTATCGATAAAGTCATTCCCGGAACAAATCCGCCGAAACTGGTGGTTCAGTTCAGCAATAACCGCCGTCTGACTTTGGACCTCCGGTTCGCCAAATTAGAACTGCTCTAAAGGCTCCTTTATCGCCCAGCCTTTCCCTGGATTCCTTACAAAAAAATGGATAACTTTCGTTCTTGACTCTTTACTCTTGACTCTTTACTCTTGCTCATATTAAATCGCAATGATATTTCAAATCAATCTTTGAGGAGATTCCGTGATGGCAAAAAAACGCATGCGTAAAATGCTGAGAAATTATTTTATTACCGGAGCCATTTTTATCATTCCCATTTGGATCACTGTCGCCCTCGTTAAGGCTCTGGTAAATTTAATAATGAATACTTTCTCATTGCTTCCCCCCGCTTACCAGCCGCGGACCTATATTGATTTTCCCGGATTTGAATTGCTCGTGGCTTTGGCCCTGATATTCCTGCTGGGGTTATTGACCAGTAACATCCTTGGGAAAAAGCTCGTTGCTTTCAGTGAATCTCTGGTGGCTAAAATTCCGGTCGTTAAAACCATCTACCAAGGGATTAAGCACCTGACCACCGGAATATTCAGCGATAAAAAGATCTTCCAGAAAGCCGTTTTGATCGAATTTCCCATTCAAGGGATGACCTTTATCGGATTTATCACCGGAGAAGATTTCAGTATTTCTCCCCAAAATTCAGGCCAAAGGATTTATAAAATATTTATTCA
>CAYRTV010000399.1:0-2706 GCA_964427225.1 uncultured Eubacteriales bacterium | reverse complement strand
GGGGTATTCGAACAAACGGTCAGGAAATTCATGCGCAGGCTGTTGTACTTGCTACCGGGGGGAAGTCTTATCCTGCAACCGGATCAACAGGCGAAGGTTATGAACTGGCCAGGCAATGCGGTCACACTATCGTAAACACGCGGCCGGCTCTTGTGCCTTTGGAGACAGAAGGGAATACCGCTCAGCAACTTCAGGGGCTCACACTGAAAAATGTGAATGCCAATATCTGGATAAATGGGAAAAAGCAGGCTGAGGATTTTGGAGAAATGTTTTTCACAGAGTTTGGACTTTCTGGCCCGGTAATCCTTACCCTGAGCCGTATTGCCGTTGATGAACTTCGGAAAGATAATACGGTTGAAATAATTATCGATCTCAAACCTGCTCTTGACGAACAAAAGCTGGATGCCCGTCTTATGAGAGATCTTAATGAAAACGGACGAAAAAAACTTGGTACTATTTTCAAGTCCTGGCTTCCCTCTGCCATGATCCCTGTATTTATAGATATTCTGAAACTTGATCCGGAAAAAGAATGTAACCAGGTATCTTCGAAAGAACGAAAAGCCATTCGTTATATGCTCAAAAATATGAGATTCGAAATAACCCGACCACGGTCTTTCAAAGAAGCGATCATTACCGCCGGTGGCATCAGTTTAAAGGAGATCTCCTCTAAAACAATGGAATCGAAAATTATTTCCGGATTGTATTTCGCCGGTGAGATCATGGATGCCAACGGAGATACAGGAGGTTATAATTTGCAGATTGCTTATTCGACCGGCTGGCTGGCGGGGGATTCTTCCTTTCTTAACCTGACGCATACTACCCAAAGGAGGCTTATTTGAACTCATTTTAAATCAATAATTTTCAAGACAGGTTCGTATGCATATCTGTCAATTTTTGCATATATTTCCAGAAAATATTGAGCGAAAAACTCTTCTATTTGAGATACCTGAAATTTAAGTAGAAATACATTTTCCTATATTTTACTTCTTACTGTGATTCTGTGAGTTATACTTATTAAAATGAATCATTAATCAAAATCAGTCATACATGAAAAAGAAAAAAAGAACAGATGCATCCGTATGGGATACCAATGTAAAGAGTGATCCCCCGATGGGAGATACAAGTCCGAAGCACGGAGCCGGTGGTGGAACCTCGAACCGGGAATGGTGGCCAAACAAGTTAAATCTGGATATTCTTCGTCAGCATTCCTCCCTGTCCGACCCCATGGGAGAAGATTACAACTACGCAGAAGAGTTTAAAAAACTCGATCTGGATGCGGTTAAAAAAGATCTATTTGAACTGATGACCACTTCTCAGGATTGGTGGCCGGCCGATTACGGGCATTATGGACCGTTTTTTATCCGAATGGCCTGGCACAGTGCGGGTACTTACAGGGTTAACGACGGCCGTGGAGGCGGAGGCTCCGGTGACCAGCGTTTTGAGCCTCTCAACAGCTGGCCTGACAATGCAAACCTCGACAAGGCAAGATTGCTTCTCTGGCCGGTCAAGAAAAAATACGGGAAGAAAATTTCCTGGGCCGACCTGATGATCCTCGCCGGCAACTGTGCGCTTGAGTCGATGGGTTTCAAGCTCTTTGGCTTTGCAGGCGGACGTGAGGATGTATGGGAATCTGCAAAGGATATCTATTGGGGATCGGAAGGCAAATGGCTTGATGACCAGCGTTACTCCGGCGATCGCGACCTTGAGAATCCTCTTGCTGCCGTTCAGATGGGCTTGATCTATGTAAATCCTGAAGGACCTAACGGAAAACCCGATCCGGTCGCAGCAGCTACCGATATTCGCGAGACCTTTGCCCGTATGGCCATGAATGATGAAGAAACCGTGGCTCTTATTGCGGGTGGACATACCTTTGGTAAATGCCATGGCGCAGCCGATCCCGGTAAATATGTTGGTCCGGAACCCGCTGCAGCAAGCATCGCAGATCAGGGTTTGGGTTGGAAAAACACTCACGGTGGCGGACACGGTGCCCACACTATTACCAGTGGTATTGAGGGAGCATGGACAAAGACACCAACTCAGTGGAACAATAACTATTTCGAGAACCTGTTTGAGTATGATTGGGAATTAACTAAAAGCCCGGCCGGTGCATACCAGTGGAAGCCAAAAGGCGATGCAGGGGCGGATACTGTTCCCGATGCTCACGATCCAAATAAAAAACATGCTCCCATGATGCTTACCACCGATCTGTCCCTTCGGATGGATCCTGACTACGAACCCATTTCAAGGCGTTTTTATGAAAATCCGGATGAGTTTGCAGATGCATTTGCCCGCGCATGGTTTAAACTTACCCATAGAGATTTGGGTCCAAAATCCCTGTTTCTCGGACCTGAAGTGCCTGAGGAAGAATTAATCTGGATGGATCCCATACCTGAAGTTGATTACGAATTGATTGACAATAATGATATATCTGAACTGAAGAAAAAAATTCTCGATTCAGGACATTCAGTTTCTGAGCTGGTTTCCACAGCCTGGGCATCAGCATCAACATTCCGCGGTTCTGACAAAAGAGGTGGCGCCAATGGTGCTCGCATTCGCCTTGAACCACAAAAGAACTGGGAGGTAAACAATCCGGAACAACTGACTGAAGTGCTGGAAACTCTTGAAAATATTCAAAAAGAGTTCAATGAAGCACAGTCGGGCAATAAGAAAGTTTCCTTAGCCGACCTGATTGTACTCGCCGGATGT
>CAYRTV010000398.1:0-2712 GCA_964427225.1 uncultured Eubacteriales bacterium | reverse complement strand
ACAGCCCCCCTTTGGGTTTGTTTTCATCATTCATATCAATTCCCCTTTCTATTCACTATTCACTCTTCACTGCCATCGTTCAGCCAAAGCAACAACTAAATCATTTAAGTCCCTGCGATGCACCATTTCAATGAAAGAGTGTGAGTTGATCCAAGTACGGTTCTATTCATCCGATTGCTCATAGCTTAGAATATGTTTTTAAATACTGGGCTCTGAAATAATTTCGGGCTTCTCCCATATCCCGGAAGGTCAGTTCTTGTTTGCGGAAGGACAACTCACCTTGAAAATCGGAAATGGTTTCAAATTTATGCTGCTGCATCCACTCCGATAAGCCGGAAAGAATATTTTGAATTTCATCCAAACCTTTTTGATAGAACAAGGTACAGATTTGAACAGCGGATACTCCGGCTAGAATTTGTTTGATGACTTCTGTGTAAGACTTGACCCCGCCGGAAGCTGTTATATCGCATTTAATTCTATCCGCCAATAGCGCCGTCCATTTTAAAGACTCATAAAAATCACCCTGGCCTTTCCGGCTGCGGGTGGATAATTCTTCAATATCAATATCCGGCTGCAGGAACCAATTGAAAAAAACCAGGCCGTCGGCGCCGGCTTTCTCAAGTTTTTGACTCAAGTACGGAAGAGAAGATACTTGATTGGTCAATTTTACAGATACGGGGATAGTGACGTTTTGCTTTACGGCCTTCAGGATTTTAATATGAATATTATCATGCTCATCGCCGGGAACCGAAAAGTCGAGAGGTTGGTCATATATATTCAGTTCGAGGGCGTCAGCTCCAGCTGACTGGAGCTGGTGGGCAAATTTCGGCCATAAATCCGGGGTCCGGCAATTAACACTTGCAATAAGAGGGATATCAACCTCTTTTTTTGCCGCTTCAATTTCATTAACCAGGGATTCAGGAGCATATTCCAAAAGACCTCCCTGGCGCATATAGTCCAGCGCTTCCGGATAAATGGAATGTCCCTCCATTTTATCATCATCGACCAGAAATTGTTCCTCAAAAATGGACTTGATCACCACAGCCCCGGCTCCCGCCCGGGCGCATTTCTTCATATCCTCAGCGGTTCTGGCGAGATCGCTGCTGGCAACAATGACCGGATTTTTAAGTTTCAATCCCATGTAGCTGGTGGATAAATCAGCCATATTCATCTCCTTTCTTGCGGTTCACTGCATACATTTTAAAACTTTATGGTTTCCGGAATCAACACAGAGGGGATATCGTTCTGTATGAGAAGTTTATTCAATTCCGGAGCGGTTTCTGTGAGGAAATTGTTTAGGCGGTCCAAAACCGACTTGTATTCACTCTGAAGACCGTTGAAATAATCAATCTGAGCCTCTGTCGGCGGTGTATTGCCTCCATCAAAGGTCCGGAATAGACTTTCCAGGCGTTCGCTTAACCTCGGCCCCACACTCCAAAAAGGCGCCTCTTCCGGCCTGGTCAAATCGTTTTTGACCTGTTTCAGCTTATCAAGATTCTCATCAATGACCGGAAGAACCGATTCCGGGATTCCTTCCATTTGGGCTTCCACGGTGTCTTTCCTGTCCATGATCTGTTCCTGAAGGGTATTAACAGCACGTATACATAAATTGATCCTGGATTGCATATCCCGCAGCATTACGGCATACTGGTGCTGCCTTTCCAGTTCTTCTGCTGACACATCCAAGGTCGGGTCCATCCTGACTCTTATAGGCTTTTCATAAACCTTATCGTTAACAACAAGATGCGCCGTATACTGTCCGGGCAGAACCTGTGGTCCCAAGGGGCCGCCAAAAAAAGAGTCGCCGCTTTCTTCACTTTTCTCTGCTTTTTGGGGAGGCTCGCTCCGCAACCCCCATACCGCCCGGTTCAAGCCCTGTTTTCGCGGAATGTTGGGGACACTGCGGATTGCCTCCCTGTTTTCATCAAGAATTTCCAAACGAATTGAATCGGAGCCGGATAAAGCTTGCGGCAGATAATACGTGATTAAAGCACCGTATTCCGGATTCTCACCCGTATATTCCCGGTCTCCAATTCCGTACCGGGTGGGTTTAGCGGCAAATCGCATGGCCGGGTCAATGGTAAAAATATATGGATCCGGCCCAATCAATTCGGGCGAAATTTCCTGTAGAAACGCGATTTTATCCAGAATCCAGATACCGCGGCCGTGGGTCCCGATAATCAGGTCATTTTTCTCCGGATGTATAACGATGTCATGGACGGCGACGTTGGGAAGATTAGCGGCATGAATCTTATACCAATTGCTTCCCCGGGAAAACGAAACGAAAATTCCGAGTTCAGTTCCGGCATAAATCACTTTGGGATCCCGGGGGTCCTCCCGGACCACCCATATATAAGCTTCCGCCGGCAGATTCCCTCTGATATCAATCCATGTCCGGCCGAAATCCGTTGTCCGGTATACGTAAGGCTGAAAATCATCAAGCATATGCCTGTCAAAGGCACAATAAGCCAGTCCCGCCGATGTTACGGATGGCTCAACATGAGAAACCGGGCTGTCTTCCGGCAGGTCGGGGATATTATTCGCCACATTCTTCCAGTTCTCGCCCCCATTCATAGTGACATGCAGGTTGCCGTCATCCGTTCCCGCCCATAGGACTTCCGGCTGAACCGGGGACTCCGCCAGACTGAGTATTGTACAAAAATATTCAGCGGTGGTGTTTTCAGGCCAGGCCGGCCCGCCGGCGGTGCGCTG
>CAYRTV010000397.1:0-2737 GCA_964427225.1 uncultured Eubacteriales bacterium | reverse complement strand
GACGCGACACGCTGAACCGGGCCTATGCCTTTGTTGCCTCGCGCAATTTCAACGAAACTGCAAACAGCCTGAAAGACGGGCTTGTGGTGGGCGCAGGCTTCGACCGGATCGAAGCGGAAAATGCCTTAAAAGAGAGCGAGCGCCAAAAAGACCTGATTCTCAATTCCGCCAGTGAAATGGTGTCCTATTATGATAAGAACCTGCGGATTGTTTGGGCTAACCGGGCTTCCGGGGAGTCTGTAGGGAAAGAACCGGAAGATTTGGTGGGAAGGCATTGTTATGAAGTTTGGCATCAAAGGAAAGTCCCCTGCGAGAACTGCCCGGTTGTTCAGGCGCGTGAAGAAAAAACTCCCAAAGAGGCGGAGCAGCAAACCCCGGATGGGCGCTATTGGTATCTTCGAGGTTACCCGGTTTTAGATGATTCAGGGGAAGTGGAGGCCCTTATTGAATTCGGCCAGGACATTACTGAGCGTAAAAAGGCGGATGAACTTCTAAAAAAAGAGCTTGAAGAAAAGAAGGTCCTCCTAAGGGAACTTTATCACCGCACAAAGAACAACATTCAGGTTATCTCATCCATGCTGAGACTGCGTTCACGACAAATCCAAAATGCTGAGATTAATTCAATTCTCAAGGAAATTGATAATAAAATTCAGTCGATAGCTTTAGTGCATAAAAAGCTTTACGAATCCAAAAAATTGTCTTCTGTAAACTTGAATGTCTATTTTCAAGACCTCATTAAACTGATTAGTCAGAGCTATCTTATAAATAAAGACCGCATAAAAATAATTTACCGGGGGGAGGATATTCCGGTTTTAATTGACACAGCCATTCCTTTGGGACTGCTTATGAACGAATTGCTGTCAAACGCGTTTAAGCATGCGTTCCCTGAAGGAAGGAAAGGAGAAATCAGGATCGAATTGTCAAAGGGATTCAGGCAGGGAATCATTCTGGAAGTTTCGGACAACGGCGTTGGAGTGCCCAGTGGATTTAATGTTGAAAAAGACAGTAAACTGGGTTTGGGCACAGTGATGGCATTAGGCCGTCTCCAACTGGATGGAGATGTGGAATTCACAAGCAAAAAAGGGTTTAAATGCAGGGTTGTTTTAAAAGAAGAATTACATAAGCCAAGAGTCTGAATGTGAAAGTATTAATTGCGGAAGACGAAATATTAACGGCTAGAAGTCTGAAATTTGAAATTGAGGAGTTAGGCTGTGATGTGATGGAACTGGTGGTCAAAGGGGAAGAGGCGGTCACCGCAGCACTCCTGGAGAATCCGGATTTAATTCTGATGGATATCCGGCTGGCGGGTGATGTCGGCGGCATTGAAGCGGCGGAAAAAATCCATATGAAGAAGAACATTCCCATTGTCTTTATGACCGGATATGCCAAGGAAGACTTTCGAGATGAAATGGACAGAGTCAAACCGCTTGGTTTTCTGGAAAAGCCGGTCAATGTTTTTCATATAAGTGAAATAATCAGAAAGCTTACTGAAACGCCAATCTGATTGAAGACAATCCCCCAAGAGTCGGAATCTCACACATTCAAAATCCAAATGGACAGATTCAAAATCCCGGCAAATGTCACCCACAAGAGATATGGAATTTGAAGATAACCCGCAGCCGGGGAGATTTTGCGGAATTTCAAAATCATCAGCAGAATAAGAAGCCATAAGGCCGCGATTTCCACAAAAGCCCAGGACAGCCAATGCAGCCCGAAAAAGAGAATCGACCACAGGGCATTGAGAATCAATTGGAAAAAGAAAATCCGGAGAGAGGATTTAACTTGAGGATTAGCCCAACCTTTCCGCCAGATTAAATAAGCGGATATTCCCATAAGCGTAAATAAGGTGATCCAGACTGGTCCGAACAGCCAGCTTGGGGGTGTGAACGAAGGTTTGTTCAAAGCGGGATACCACGTGTCAACGGAACCGGACGTAAACACAGAGCCGATAACTCCTGCCAGTTGAGCTAAAATAATAAATCCAATCAGTGCCGGGACATTTTTTGTTTTGGATATGTTCATGGCTTATTCTCCCTACCTCTCAGGCTGGCCGACTTCTCCGTCATCCGGAGCGAAGCGACATGAGGTCTTGTGCTGTTTCACATGCCGATGCTGCATAAAATCCTCACAGACTGCAGACACAGATCTGAGGAAAGCATGGTGTGTTCTTTATTAAATCAGCTCAACAAATCCCTGCGGATAGAGTGCCGCGGCCAGCATAACCGCATTGATGTCTTCATGCTCTTGCCAGATTGAGACGACGCGGACATCGTGATCGAGCCATAATCCTGCAATTCTTTCATCCAATGGATAAAAGGAAGGCAGTTTCTCACCGCTATCCGGCAAGTCATTTTGGTTTTCTTCCCACCACTCCATTGCATGCAGTCCGATGGCCAGACCGAGTTCGCGGAATGCCAGCCGCTGGGTCGGTGGTTGTTCCAAATAGCCTGACTCGGCCCAGGCCCGAATCCCGGCTTCCGCAGGATGCAGCATATCTGCCAGGAGTCCTTTGTCTTTCGGTTTCTGCGGCTTAAGCTGCAGCAGGCGTACCGAATCAATGAGCAGGCCGCCCAAGCCAAGAGGATCAGCGGTTCCCCAGTTTCCGTTCCGGGTCATTTCCGAAAAGACCGCCAGGTCTTCCGTCAGATTTTTTACCAGGGCCGGCTGATTTTTCTTTACAGACGTCGCCGCCGCTGTATCCTGCAGCTGCCTCAGGGTGACATAACCGTCAAGGGGG
>CAYRTV010000396.1:0-2738 GCA_964427225.1 uncultured Eubacteriales bacterium | reverse complement strand
GGCTTCATCCGGATTAGCTTCCGCCAGTTCTTTATAGGTATTCTCCGCCTCATCATACTGTCCGGCTTCGCGCTGTGCCTCGGCCAGCTTGTATTTGATGCTGTCTTCCTGCGGATTATTTTTGACGGCTTGCTCAAGAGAACGAATGGCGCCTTCGTAATTTTCGATTTCCATCCGGGCCAAGCCCAATCGCAGATAGGCGTCTTCGGTATTTTCCGGACCGGATTCGACAAACTGGGTGAAAGCCGCGGCCGCCTTCTCAAAATTTTTCTGCTCTTCATAAGCCCGCCCGATAAAGTAGTACGAACGGGTCACTTCAGGATTCATTGCTACGGCTTTTTCAAGGGTGGGAATGGCTTCATCCCATTTGCGCATATTGACATAAACATTTCCCAGTTCCAGATAAGCCGAAGCGCGGTCAGGATCAATTTCAATAATTGAGTTGTAAGTGGTTACGGCGGAATTATAATCGCGCTGTTTGGTATAAATCTCCGCCAGCATTTGCTTGAGTTCAATATCCTGCGGTTTTTTTTCGCTCAGCTTCTCAAGATAACCCTCTGCCGAAGCTGTGTTATCCAAGGCGGCAAAGGCCCGTCCGGCCAGCTCGATTCCTTCGATGGTTGAGAAATATTCGATTGTATCTGTTTTCTTTAGTTTGGTGGAATCTTTTTCATTCATATTCATTCCCGTGATCAATTCAGCGGGCAGAATGAATTTTGATGTGCGGTTGGGATAAACCAGAATGCCGACTACCGTTCCGTTTTCGTTGAAAACCGGGGCTCCGCTGCATTCATCCACCGTTGATACACTGGAATCAGCGACTTTCACATCATCTATAAACTCTTGAATATTGATGATTTTTCCGTCATAGCCATTGAGATCGCTGACTTCATTCGATCCGATAATGAAGATTTGACTGCCGAATTTACTTTCATTGAATCCGCCTAAATTGACCGGTTTATTCTTGCTTTTGACCTTGACAACAGCTAAATCCCATTTTTTATTGACATCGATAAATCCCTCGATTTTGACTTTATCACCGCGGTAATCAACGCCTTCCGCCTCTTTTGCCTGACTAAGCAGGTGATAATTCGTAAGCATGACCCGCTCGGCCAGCATAAAGCCGGTTCCGCGGAAAAGAACTTCATCATCATCTCCGTAAGCGGTATAGGCAATCACGCTCTCTTTGTTATTCTCTAAAACATCCGGAGCATCGGTCGTCTGAGCCTTTGTCCCAACGGTTGAAATCAAAAATAGAGCCGCGCAAAATATTATGGAAATTGTTTTTCTCATGAAACCTCCTCTGTGATGGTCATTGAATATAAAAATATGTGATATTTCCATACCATAAAATTTACACTGTGGAGAAGGATTAGTCAAATTTTCTCCCTCATTTATTACGGGCTGTTTTTAAGAATTCAGCTCAGGTATAATAGCCGGGAATAAAACGGCCGGCTGCTATGAAAACGGAAAAAATGGTGAAAATTGTTTTTGCGGTCACCCTGACTGCTTCCCTGATCTGGGTTTCCATCATTTTTTTGTCTCCTTTTTTAAAAAGCAAAGGCTTTTTTCTTATCGACTGGATATATCAAGGATTCGGTTCGCTGTGTCATCAATGGCCCTCCCGCTGTTTTTATCTTTTCGGATATCCTATGCCGGTATGTACCCGCTGTTTCGGCCTTTACCTCGGATTTTTTGCCGCATCCCTTTTTTATCCCATAATAAAAGGCTGGACTAGTCTTTCCATACCCGGAATTCGGACTCTGGCTGCCGCCAGTCTGCCGATTGTCATAGATACCGCAGGTAATTTTTTATTTGCCTGGCATACTCCCGGGGAAATTCGTTTTGTGATTGGAATTCTTTGGGGAATCATTCTTCCGTTCTATTTTATTCCGGGATTGTCCGGAGCCGCCCTCATGCTGCAGAAACAACGGAACCGGATAAATGCCGATTAAAAATATACTTGAAATAAACCCGATAAAAACCATAGAATGTAGAAAACTATAATAAGGAGGTTTCCTTAATGACGACAAACCAACAAAAACCGGGAATGTTTGTTCCAGCTCTAATCGGCGGCGGCATTGCAGGGTTGCTTTCCGGAATACCCCTTATTAATTGTCTGTGCTGTCTTTGGATTATCGGCGGCGGTATAACCGCCGTTTATTTTTATAACAGGGAGTCTTCCCAGCCGATGACACCCGGAGATGGAGCCATAGTGGGCGTGTTTGCCGGATTGATCGCTGCGGTGGTTGATTTTTTAATCAGCATACCTCTCGCTCCTCTTTCCAATAAATTTCTGCAGCGATTCCTCGATCAAGTGGCCCAATATGCGGAAAATATGCCGGAGGGATGGGAGCAAATAATGGAACGCGGAGGCATGGAAATGTCCGGCCCCATGATGCTGCTGGATTTTGCCATAAGTGCGGTTGTCTTTTCCCTGTTTGCTGCTTTAGGCGGCATTATTGGAGTCGCTCTTTTTAAGAAAAAAGCCTCTGAATCCGGAGCCTCTGATGTTCCTGAAAACCAAACAACTCCTCAAGACACAGATAATCATTAATCCGGAATCAAACCGGGGACGTACAGGAAAAAAATGGAAACAGATAAAAGAAGCTCTGCACAGTTTTTTTTCGGAATTCAAGTGTGAATTCACAGAAAAACCCCTGCAGGCCATAGAGCTGTGCCGTTCTGCAATAAAAGAAGGGTCCGAACTGATTATCGGAATCGGCGGCGACGGGACC
>CAYRTV010000395.1:0-2742 GCA_964427225.1 uncultured Eubacteriales bacterium | reverse complement strand
ATCCGAGGAGAATCATCCGGTACTTTTCATGCAGGCTGCGGCTCTGAATAATGTTTAAAGCTTCTGAATAGATGTGCTGCTCGATTTTCTGTCTTTCATTATTTAACCGGTCAAGATGGCGGGCGATCTCAGTACTTTCCCGGCTGGAAGCTGTGAAAAACAAACGGACTGCCAACTCCGGGTCTCCCATGCGGCCTGCGGCATTGATTCTGGGGCCGATGCGGAATCCGGCATCTCCAGCGGATATCCGCCGGCCCTTCAATCCGCATATATCCAGCATGCTGTTTAAACCAGGATTGGCCGGCCGCTGCAGGGCTTCTAAGCCGAGTTTAACGAAAAGGCGGTTTTCACCCCGCAGTTCGACAATATCCGCTACAGTGCCGATGGATACAAGTTTTAAATAATGAACAAAATGACGGCTGAGTCCTCGCTTCTCCAGCAATGCCTGAATGAGTTTAAAAGCAACCCCGACTCCCGCCAATTTGCGGTCAGGGTAGACGGAGTCGGGCAGAGCCGGGTCGATCACCGCTGCGGCGGCCGGTATTTCAGGGCCGGGAAGATGATGGTCGGTGATGATGACATCAATCTTCTTTTCTTGGGCCAGACGGACAAACTCAACCGCCCTGATTCCGCAATCCACACTGATCACCAGGGAAACTTGTTTTTCCTCGATCGGTTCGAGGAAGTGCGGTTTTAATCCATATCCATTCTGAAGGCGGTTGGGAATAATATAATCGACTTCTCCCCCCATTTGTGTCAAGGCCCGGATCAAAATAACAACAGACAAAACACCGTCCACATCATAATCCCCGAAAATTAAAATTTTTTCCCGGTTCGCAAGTGCCTTTTCAATCCGGTCCACCGCTTTCCGCATATCCTGCAGGAGGTAGGGATCATGGAGGTCATCCATGCTGCCGGACAGAAATTCCTGGGCTTTCCGGCTGTCGGTGATCCCGCGATTCACCAGGACCTGCGCAAGAGGCAGAGAAAGACTCATTTCGCGCGCAATTTGCTCAGCGGATTCATCGAATCGGGGCGGAAGCCAAATTGATTCTCTCATTGCCAAGCCATACACCTTATCACAACGATAAATCAACCTCAATATTTTATGCGGATTCATTTCAGCTGCATGCCTTTAGCGGTGAAATATTTTTTCCGAATCAGGTATAATGTGTTTGAAGTGTCCTAACCTGAATGATGAACGGGTCGAGATTGCCGCAGATGCGAGGCGAAGGGCAATAAAAATCATGTTAATCGCTGATAAAAAAGGAATGGCAAACACAGCGCAATTTTTTTATGAATAGTTCAGGCTAAAGAATAAATCAAAAAAAACGGATAAGCATAACAATAAAATGAAAACATTAGACACGCCGCTGATTCGGGTATTGAAATATTTAACCGCTGTTTTACTGGCTGCCGTGGTGGTCGTGGTCGGCGTCAACTTCTTTTTCCATACGCAAAACCGGACCCAAGTAGAAGCCCGGCAGGATGATATTGAGCTGAACCGGGTCGAAGGAAAAGAAAAGATCAGGCATACGGAAGAGGAAAGGGGACGGCCGGTTTTGGAATTTGAAGCGGAAAGACATTACCTGGGAAAGGATGGGTATTATCATTTAGAAGGATCGGTCAAAGTGGCTTTCCCGCAGCCCGGAGAGGATGAAGATATTCTTTTCCAGGGAGATGAAATCATCCATGGTGAAGAATTGGAATGGTTTCAAGTTAACGGCAAAGCCCGCATCAAATCAGGAGATATGATTATAGATTCAGTATCCCTGCAATATGATTCTCAAGAGGGTGTGGTTACGGGAGAGCAAGGATTTGTTTTCCGGTCAGACCGGTTTAAAGGAACGGCACAGCAGGCAATATGGAAAGTCAAGCGGGATGAGATGATTCTGCGGCATGAAGTTCGTTTGGAAATGGAGCCGCACGCAGAGGACGCGCCGCCGGTCATTGTCCAATGCGGTGAAATGGAATATTTGAGGAAGTGGGGACATGGTTTTCTTCGGGATGGAGTGCAGGTGGCAATCGGGAAAAATCATATTTATGCGGACAGCTTTGAATTCAGGATGACGGAGGATCGTACATTTCTCCGTTCAGTCAAAGTTCAGGGAAACGCCGAAGCCCATCTTGCCGGACAGAATGAAGAAAAAAAATCTCAGCCGGAAGCATCATATGCTGCCCTGGACGGCCTCTTGCAAAGCGGGGATAAAAGATTCGTTTCCGAAGAAATGTTTCTGGTTTTTTTCCATGATATGGTGAAAATCCAGGAATTTCGCTCAAACCGGGAATGCGAGGTTTATTCTGCCGGCGATTCCGGTGATTCCCTGCAGCTGCGGGCGGGGGAACTGCGTTTTCGTTTGAATCCGGAGGGCGGTTTAAAGGAATTTCTTGCCCGCGGGAACGTTCGTCTGGAGGAACATAAATCAGATGCCGAGTCATTTGAAATAGAGGCCGGGATTTTAAGAATTAAAAAACGGAAACACGTTTTGGAAATCTTAAAGGGAAAGCAGGAGACAGCTAAAGTGATTGCATCCGGTTTTAAGATTTGGGGCGGCAGCATGGATTATTTTCTGAATAACCGGAATCTGGAAGTGAAAGAAGGCGTGGATGTTATTCTGAATGCGGACGCCGCTTCCAATCCGGGATTTTTTTCGTCTTCCGAGCCGCTTTTTATTAAAAGCGAGAAAATGAGATATATACAATCCAATCAGCGTTTCTTTTTTACGGGTGCAACCAAATTCT
>CAYRTV010000394.1:0-2750 GCA_964427225.1 uncultured Eubacteriales bacterium | reverse complement strand
CGAGCATGTTTGACCCACGGACGGGGGGAGTTGCGCAGGCACCGAAAACACAAGCAAGGAATGGCGTTAAAAATCTGAACGGGAGCGGAGGCCGGGCCCGATGCCGTGGAGCCGGCTGCACGAAGAGACGGAGCCGATTCATTCGGCACGAGGCAGCACAAGATCCTCACAGCCGGCTTCGCCGCCCTCAGGATGACAGCTGAGCTGTCATCTGTGCAAAAAGCAGCGCTCCGACATGTCGGCGTCCGGACGTTTGGTAGCAATCATAGAAAGTCCCCGTTCTTCGGCGGCTGCAATGACGTCGCTGTCCCGGATGGAGCCTAGCGGGAAGATGATTCCTTTGATGCCGTGCTTGGCCGCGAGTTCAACCACATCAGGAAAAGGCATGAACGCGTCGGAGGCCATCATGCAGCCCTCCGGGCCGTAACCGCGGCTGGAGAGACGGATAGCGTCTTCGGCGGCATCTACGCGGGAACGCTGGCCGGAACCAATCCCGTGGATTTTATCCGGCATGCCGATGACAATGGCGTTGGAACGGGTAAAACAAGCAACATTCCATGCGAATATAGCCGCCTGCAGGTCTTGAGCGCCGGGCTTTACTTGAGAAACCACTTCCACTTCCTCTGGGGATGTAATACGGGAATTAAATCTTTTCTGAACCAGCAGGCCGCCGGCAACGCGCTTAAATTCCAAATCGGCGTCCAGGCTGTCCTCTTTCAGGTCCGCTTCCATCCGGACAATCCGCAACGGCTTGCGCCCGGAAAGGACCTCCAAAGCCTCGTCATCATAACCAGGGGCATAGACTACTTCCACATTGCGCCCCTTTTCCACAATGGTTTCAGCGGTTTCTTTATCTATAACATAATTAAAAACATCCACACTTCCGAAATTGGAAAGCGGATCGCATCCCCAGGCTTTACGGAAAACTTCAGCCGGATTCCGCCCCATGGCAACACCAGAGGGCATTTCGTGTTTTATGAGCACACAGATTTTTTTATCCGGGCAGATGGATGTCAGTTTTCGAGCCAGCCGCTGTCCCAAATCCATATCGCCGACATTAATATAACCGAGGCCTTTGCTCCCCTGCTGCAGGACTTCCAAATTGGCCATATTGGGGCCGGAAGCGCCTTCTTCCTGATAAAAAGCGGCCGGATAGCCCGGATTTTCACCGTAGCGCATGCTGAGCTTCTTGCGGAAAGTGAGGTCTCCAAGCTTAAGGGTTTCCGCATAATCTTCTCCCACTTGCTGCCGGTACTGCCGGCGGGTTTCTTTCCCGAATTTATCCATGGTTATTTCGTCCTTTCATGTCGGTTAATGATGGCCTCCCGGCTGCGGGCCGGGGCGAATTCCTCTGAGTAAACACAGATAACCGCCACCCGGAAGTCCGGCTCCCCTGCCGGAGGTTTGAGTGCGGTATAGACCTCTTCTGCCGTCTCCTCCGGTGTTTTCCCGGAGAGGGAGACGGCAAGCGGTTCTCCGGTAAAGGAAGGCAGCGGATTTTGGTTCGGCCCTGCATATGTGGCAATCAGCCGGCCTTGTCCCGGAATAAGAGGGAAATCATAATAATACCGTATGGAGTCGTCATTGGCCGCCTTTTTTATGATACTCAAAGACGCCCGTTTTTTATTGACTGCACATCCGCTTATTCTCGGAGTATAATTAGGCGCGTCCGGTTCATAATCCCAATCATGAAGGCTTTCCATGAGAGTTTTGACGGCGCATTGCTCCGGTTCGATATGAGAAACAATATCCCGGGTATGATTACCGTTGGAGACAGCCAGAAAAGGGGCGATATGCAGGGAGGGGTAGATCAAAAGCTCCGGATCCCCCTGCTTTATGATCTCGCTGTCCAGAGGCAGGACCCGGGCCTTGCCGCCTTCGTATTCAATGCGCCGGGCCTGGCTTGACGGTGACCGGCCGGTTACGGCATAGACGGTGACCAGTTTTTCAGTGGTTTCATCTAATCCAATAATGATCACTCTGCCTGGGTAACGCATGTTCTTTAAGGGCGTCAAGTCTGATCTCATGATGTTTGCTCCTCCCTCTTCTCTATGGTAAATGAAAATGAGGCAGAACTCAATATTGTGTGTAAGTGAGGACATGACTTTACACCGGGGCTTTGGATGTTTATTATTAAAGGCATCTTTTTATTCAAGCGCAGATTCCTGCTGAAAAAGAATCCGCCGGGAGAAAGAAAATATGAAACACAATAATAATCCTGAAAAAGCATACAAGAATCTTGATTTCCTCAATTCCGACTATGCCCGCACCATACGGATTCTAAGCGAATATCTGGAACCGGAACGCCGGCTGAAAGAACACAAAGTCAACAACACGGTCCTGTTTTTCGGATCCGCTCGTATCAGTTCTGATGATGAATCCGCACCGTTGTATAAATACTACTGGGAAGCGGAGGAATTAGGATATCGTCTAGCCAAGTGGGCCATCGACTTAAAACCAAGTGGTAAAAATTTCGTGGTCTGCACCGGCGGCGGCGGAGGCATAATGGAAGCGGCCAACCGCGGCGCCAACCGGGCTGGAGGAAAGTCCATCGGCATGAACATCTCCATTCCCCATGAACAAAAACCGAATGCTTATATCTCTCCCGAACTGGCCTTTGAATTTCACTATTTTTTCATGCGCAAATTCTGGCTGGTCAATAAAGCCCGGGCTATTGTTGCTTTTCCGGGGGGATTTGGAACTCTTGATGAAATCTTCGAAACTTTGACTTTAATCCAGACGGATAAAAT
>CAYRTV010000393.1:0-2751 GCA_964427225.1 uncultured Eubacteriales bacterium | reverse complement strand
GCCGCAAACTGGGCCATTTTGTCACATTTGCCTATTGCCTGGACGGCGCCCGGGAAAATCTGCCTTGCTCCAAGGTGCTTGACTGTTGGCACCGCGTTTTTCCGGTGGAAGCTTATATCCGGAGTCATTATTCGAAAGAAGAGTTCCAAAGGATCCTGGCTCCGCCTCCGCCCCGGCTTACCGCGCTGGTGGAGCTCGTCGCAAAGCTTCAACGCTCCTAATTCCTTTGCTCCTTGGGGGCCGGTCTCGCACCGGCCCCCCTTTCTTTTCCTATTGATAATAACTCTCTGAATGCATATAATCATAATCTTCAGATTCAAAAGGAGATTATGCTATGAGAAACATCTTGATTTTATTATTTGCTGTTCTGCTGTGTGCGGCTGCCTGCACTCAGGAAACCGCAACCGAGGGCGAAACCGCTGAAGAGACCAATGTTTTCTTCAGCGATTGGGAAACCCCATACGGGGTGCCGCCCTTTGATTTGATCAAAGTGGAGCGCTACCTTCCGGCTTTCGAGGAAGCGGTCAATCAGCACAAAGAGGAAATCGAGGTGATTGCCGCCAATCCGGAAGAACCTACCTTTGATAACACCATTGTCGCCCTGGAAGAAAGCGGCGCCCTGCTCAGGAAAGTTCAAAATGTTTTCGGCGTTCTCAACGGCTCCATGACCAATGACGAGATGCAGAAAGTCGATGAGCAAGTCACGCCGATGCTCTCCAACCACCGCGACGACATCATGTTCAACCAGGCGCTTTTTGAACGCATTCAAGCGGTGTACAATCAAAAGGACAAGCTGGATTTAAACGATGAACAGCATGTCCTGCTGGAGGAATATTTCAAAGACTTCGTCCGCGGCGGCGCCGATTTATCCGCTGAAAAGAAAGAAGAGCTTCGCAAAATAAATGAAGAACTCTCGAATTTATCCATGCGTTTCGGCCAGCACGTGCTTAAAGCAAACAACCGCTATGAACTGGTCATCGAAAATGAAGACGATCTGGCCGGATTGCCCCAGTCAGTGATCGACGGGGCCGCCCGCGCCGCGGAAGAGCGCGGCCATTCCGGCAAATGGGTCTTCACCCTCACCCGTTCCAGCATAACGCCCTTTCTGACCTATTCTGAAAAGCGGGACCTGCGGGAAGAAATCTTCCAGGCCTATATCAACCGGTGCAACCAAGGCGATGAACTGGATAACAAAGCCATCGCCTCCAGGATGGCCGCCCTGCGGGTCGAACGCGCCAATCTGCTCGGCTATGACACTCATGCCCATTTCATTTTAGAAGAAAACATGGCCAAGTTTCCCCAGAATGTATACGACCTGCTCTGGCAGATCTGGAATCCGGCTTTGGAAAAGGCCAAACAGGAAGCTTCCGAACTGCAGGCAATGATTGACGAGGGCGGCCTGGACTTTGAGCTTAAGCCTTGGGACTGGTGGTTTTATACGGAAAAATTAAAGAAGCAGAAATTTGATCTATCCGATGAAATGCTCAAACCGTACTTCGAGCTCAATCGGGTCCGGGAAGGCGCCTTTTATGTCGCCAACCGGCTTTACGGCATTGAATTTATCGAAAATCCGGATATCCCGACCTACCACCCGGATGTCAAAGTCTTCGAAGTCAAAGCCGAAGACGGGTCCCATATCGGTGTTTTTTACGCGGACTATTTTTCCCGCGCCTCCAAACGGGGCGGCGCCTGGATGAACAGCTTCCGCAAGCAGTACCGGCTGGAAGGAAAGGAAACCACGCCGGTGGTCACCAACAATTTAAACCTGACCAAACCGTCCGGGGATAATCCCGCGCTGCTGAGCTTTGACCAGGCACTCACCCTTTTCCATGAATTCGGCCATGCCCTGCACGGCCTGCTGTCCGACTGCACTTACCCGCGGCTGTCCGGAACCTCCGTGCCCCGTGATTTTGTCGAACTGCCCTCCCAGATTATGGAACACTGGGCCTCCGAGCCGGATGTGCTCAAAGTCTACGCCCGCCACTATGAGACGGATGAACCGCTGCCCCAGGAGCTGATCGATAAACTGGAAAAAGCCGGCCATTTCAACCAGGGCTTCACCACGGTGGAATACATGGCCGCCTGCTTCCTGGATATGGACTGGCATACCCTGACCGAGCCGGAAGAAAAAGACACCCTCGCCTTTGAAGAACAATCCATGGAAGAAATCGGCATGATACCCGAGATTGTGGTCCGCTACCGGACGCCATATTTTCAGCATATTTTCGCCGGCGGCTATTCCTCCGGGTATTACAGCTATATCTGGTCCGAGGTATTAGACACCGATGCTTTTCATGCATTCAAGGAAACCAGCCTCTTCGACCAGGAGACTGCGGAGTCTTTCCGCCGCAACATTCTCTCTAAAGGCGGAACCGATGATCCCATGGAAATGTATAAGCGCTTTCGCGGCCGCGAACCGGAAGTCAAGTACCTGCTGCAGAAACGGGGATTGAACTGAATCGCAAGATCACATAAGAATCATATCTCTTGCCTTTGCCTGACAAAATAAAAAAAGAGGGGGCGAATAATCTGCATAAAATGAGTCGGCCGGCCACTGCAAACCGCTTTGGCAGGACATCCAAAAGATAGAATTGAAGCTGATTGCGCAAATTGGAGGACATACGCCGGAAAAGAATCTACGGAGATCATTTGTATCTGATGGATCCTTATTCTAAAGCTTGTGTTTATGAGTATGAGATTATTAAGAGAGCCGCTTGCAATTAGGACTTGACAGCCAATAAAATAGGCGAT
>CAYRTV010000392.1:0-2762 GCA_964427225.1 uncultured Eubacteriales bacterium | reverse complement strand
TATCATTATGAATCAGTTGACGTGACCATAGAACCCTTCCGCGGCATAGATCCGGTCACTATCATCCAGGAAAAGATCGGCCATCTTCATCCGCAAGCCCGTATTTTATTGACTGTCACCGGATTTTATGACGGCACATCTCTGGGTATGGATGAAATCCGCCTGCATGAGAAAATAAGAGATCTTGCCGGCAGTCAGCTGGAAAATTTAACCTTTGAAATCTCCGATATCCGGGTTGTCCTCTCCAGCAGTCTTTTTCAGGACTTCAAAGCCAAAGTGGAGACGGAAGACCTGGATTCGAATACGAAAAAGGCACTTTTACATTATACGATTCAGGCCATGATTGAGGCTGAGACATGCGCATAGACGAGTTTCTAATCAGCCGCTACGGACCCCTGAAAGAAACCAAACGCATCCGGCTCGGTGCCTTCACGCTTTTTTACGGCCCTAATGAAAACGGTAAAACCTTGACGATAGACGCTATCCTGAAATTCCTCTTTGGAAAGGATGTTAAAACATTTGAAAAAATCCACCGGGTCGAAGAAGAACCCCACGGTTATGTCATTATCAGAAAGAAGAATCATACACTGAAATTCCCGGAAAAAGGCGGATTGGCTGACCTTGCCGGAATCAAACCTGAGGATGCCCGCAATATATTCGTCATCCGGGACAGCGACCTGGCATTATATAAGGAAAGTCAGCATTACCGGAGTTTGACAGATAAACTGACCGGAATGCGGACCCGGCAGATTGAAGACATTATTGACCGCCTTCTGGATATCGGAAAGGTGACGGAAAGCGGGCTGTTCTCAAACCGGGAAGAGAAAGTCCGAGAAAGGATGAGACAAGCCGAAGATCTGCTGAAGAAAATACAGGAAAAGAAAAAAGAAATCCCACTTGATAAAGTGAATGCCCAGGAGAAAGAACTGGCCGCATTGGCGGCATCCATCCGTGAGGTCCAGGATAAGATCGAACTGTATTCCCAAGCGGAAAAGCGTGAATATTATCAAAAAGGAAAAGAAGCCCTGGCTCTTTTAAAAGAGTCCCGCCGTGGATTAGACGCAACGGACATTTTCCAAGAAGAAAAGGCCCAAAAATGGGTGGAATATGAAAGGGATATCCAGCGGGAGACGGAGCGCAAGAATCAGCTTAAACAGGAACTTGAGCATGAAATCCTTGAGAAAAAATCACTGGAAGACACTGTCAGTCAATTAAAGGGGGAGTTTGATCTTCTCGACCGCACTCATAATTATATTGAACAGAATATCAAACCTGAGATCAAAAATTTTGCGGAGGAAGCTAAAAAAATCAAGGAAATGGGGATGAAAGACCCCTTTTTTTCCCGGGCTTCCGCAGCCTTATTTGCCGTAGCTGTCTTGTCCATGCTTGCTGTAATTCTCAGGATCGAAACATTCATTTTTCTTCCGGTTATGGGCCTGGCTTTCATCGGTCTTATCGGTTTCGGGGTATATAAATACTTCTTTGTCAGGAAACGGTCTAAGCTGACCGCATGGTTTGAAAGCATCAAACTTGACCTGAATAAAAATAAAATCAGCGGGGACAGTATCGAAGAATTGCATGTATCAATCCAGGAATTCGAAGACCGCTGGTTTATAAAAAAACGGCAGCTGGAAGACAAGCAAAATAAGCTGCGCCTCCAGCAGAGCCGAATCAGTGATCTGCAAAATAATGACCTGCCGCAAGCTGAAAGCATGATACGAAATGCCGCCGGCAGCATTCAAAAAATTAAAGATAAAACCGGGATAAAATCCCTGTCTGAATACCGGGAAAAAATCAAAGAAAGAGAGAATAAGCGCCATTCCATTCAAAATCAAATCCGTATCCTGACAGACCGCTTCGGCAGAGACTTTGATAACCTTGCAGAAAATATCCGGGAATGGGAAAAGGATATCCTGCGGCTAGAGCCCTATAGGGAATCAGCATTGAATATTGAATACCGTCAGGAAGATTATGACCGGCTCAAACAACAAAAAAACGAATTGGAAATCAATCGACAATCCCTGGAAAGTCAAATTCAGGAATTTCAAAAAAAATTGAGTGAAATTGAAACGGAAGCCAATCGCATTCTTGGGCCGGACATCCCTGAATATTTGCCATGCAAAACATCTGTGGATTTAAAAGAAATAGAAAAACAGGTCCAACATTTTAGATCCAGCCATAATGAGCGGAAAAAAATCATCCAGAAAGCGAAAAGTGTCTTTGAAAAAATTAAACTGGAAGAGGAAGAAAAAATCACCCGGCTGTTCGGTAAAGACAGCACTGTATCCCAACGTTTTGTACGCATTACCGGCGGACTTTACCAGGAAGTCAATTTTGATCCGGAAAAGAAGAAAGTCGTGGTCACGAATAAACAGAATGACATACTGGACGCAGAGAAGCTCTCAGGCGGTGCCTATGACCAGCTCTATCTTTCCATACGGCTGGGCCTGGGAGAAAGCCTGCTTGCGGACGGACAGCCCGGCTTTTTCATCCTGGATGATCCCTTTATCAAGGCGGATTCCCCCCGCCTGAGAGAACAAATGGCCGTCCTGAAACAGATCTCAGCTGAGGGCTGGCAAATTCTGTATTTCTCAGCCAAGGAAGAGGTCAAACAAGTGCTGGATAAAGACATCCGGGCAGGCAAAGTTGATCTTGTCTCCTTGCCCGGTCTCACTTAGCCTGTACTATGCATAAAAAAATTGCACCAGACTATGAAGCGGTGATTGGATTCTCTCCGTAGCCAATGGCGGTGGGTGGGAGGG
>CAYRTV010000391.1:0-2765 GCA_964427225.1 uncultured Eubacteriales bacterium | reverse complement strand
AACCCCGCTAAAAACACGGCGGCCCCGACCCCCCAGGCACAGAGGGCATAATTTTTTCCTCCCCCCAGAAGGAAAAAAAAAAAAAAAAAAAAAACCGCCATAAAAGCCAGTAGAATTAAGGCCATCGATGAAATCCGGGCGGGAATTCCAGTGGCATTGCGGTAAATAACCATCGCGAAAATGATGATGAAATAGTGAACCGTTCCCAGGACAGCTACCGGAATACCGAGTATGCGGGAGTAAACCGAATCCTGGACCACATTGCAGTCTCCTACAGGCCCGCATAAGGCATCAATTTGATGAATTTCAACATATGAGAGGTACAGAGATATAAACAAGCCCGCTGCACCCAGAAAGAATAAAATAATTGGAATTTTAGGTTTCAACCCCCCATGAAAAGGGTTTATGCCGAAACGGGAAAGACGGAAGAAAAAATAGACTGCGGCAGCAGCCAGCACAATGAAGACGCTCCAGCCGATAATTTTGTCCACAGGGTCTATTTCAGCCGTAGCAGTGCTTTCATCCGGGGGGGGCTGGACATATTCATCCCTGACCATCTCAAGAGGTTTCAGGTCAATTGTGTCCCCGGATGCGTCTTCGCTGTTTAAAAGACCGGGGATGGATGGCAGCGGTGTCACTTGGGAAGACATCGCCTTATCAATGACAGCCGCAGCCTGCTGTTCTATCTCTTCTCCAGCCAGAGCGGTATCACCAATAACTAATGCGGGGACTCCTTGGCGGTAGGCGGAAATTTTATAATTTTCGATATAATTCTGGAATACTTGCCCGCCTTTCTGTGTCGTCGTATCAATACCGAAAATTTGCAGAGAATCGGGGAACCGGAAACTCAGCGGAATGAGTACTTCTTCGATCACCTGGTGGCAGTGCGGGCAATCCGGCGAATAAAATAAAACCGCATTTACTAAATTTCCTTGGCTATTGACTTGAGCCGGCAAAGAGGCGGGAAAAAATACCGCTATATATATGATGAGAATAAAATTTCTTATGTTTTTTATCATAGTTTAACCAGTTAAATATTGAAATCATTCATTGACAAGTTTAATATACTTATACCATTTTAGATAGAATTATCAAGGAGCAAAAATGAATAAACATGGAAAAAAAACTTCAGTTATTGGAATTATTGCTTTATTTTTCTGTTTAAGTCCCCTTTTAGACGCACAAAATGCGGAAAAAATCGGGGAGATTTTCAACAGCCTGGAATGGCGTTCCGTCGGCCCGGCTCTTATGGGCGGCCGGACGGTTGACATTGAATCGGTTCCGGGAAAACCCTGGATCTTATATGCCGCCATAGGCCCCAGCGGACTCTGGAAAACGGAGAATGCCGGAGTGACCTGGAATCCGGTCTTTGATGAACAAAACTCAGTTTCTATGGGGGACGTTGCTGTCGCTCCATCACAGCCCGATACCGTCTGGGTCGGGACCGGTGAATCGACCGCGAGAAACAGTGTGACCATTGGAGACGGAGTGTACAGGTCTAATGACGGCGGCAAGACCTGGACCCATAAAGGATTAACCGAGACCCGCCATATCAGCCGGGTCATCATTCATCCGGAGAACCCGGATATCGTTTATGTTGCCGCAGCGGGACATTTATGGGGCCCGAATCCGGAAAGAGGCGTATTCCGCACCGCTGACGGCGGAGAAAATTGGGACAAAGTGTTGTACAGCAATCCCAACACGGGTATTGCAGATATGGCCATAGATCCGGCCGATCCAAATATTCTTTACGCCGCCGCCTGGGAATATCAGAGATTTCCGCATTATTTTTACAGCGGCGGCCCCCAGAGCGGCATTTATAAAACGGAAGACGGCGGCGATTCCTGGCGAAAGCTTGTGAATGATCTTCCAGGGGGTATTTTAGGCAGAATAGGACTGGCTGTCGCCCCCGGCAGCCCGGAAGTGGTTTATGCCTTGATTGAACACGATGACGGAGGTATTTGGAGATCGGAAAACCGCGGCGCCTCCTGGACCCGTATGTGTGACAATGAAGTATTCAAAACGATAAATTTCCGTCCTTTTTATTACAGCCGCATGACCGTCGATCCTAATAATGATGAGATTATCTATGTTTATTCAGGGGGATTATATGTATCCAAGGATAAAGGGCAAAAATTCCGCCCCATTTCCCAAGGGACCCATCCGGATCATCATACATTGTGGATCAATCCGGACAATTCACTGCATTTGGTGGACGGCAATGACGGCGGCATCGACATTTCTTATGACGCCGGGCAAAACTGGCTCGCAGTACAGAGCATGGCGTTGGCCGAAGTGTATCAAATCGGATTTGATTTGGAAAAACCCTATCATATTTATTGCGGCCTGCAGGATAATGGAGTCTGGGGCGGACCGAATGCCACCTGGGATTCTGCCGGTATTTTGAATTCCGATTGGTATTCAGTCGGGGGAGGGGACGGATTTTACTGTCAAGTCGATCCCAAAAACCCGGATATCGTCTATGCCAATTCACAGATGAACGGGTTATACCGGTTCAACCGGAGCTTGGGACGCAGCAAAGATATCAAACCGAAGGCGCCCCTGGATGAGCCCCCTTATCGGTTCAACTGGAATTCTCCGGTCTTGATTTCACGGCATGATAACCGGACACTTTACACTGGCGGGAATTTTTTCTTCAAAAAAAACGACAGAGGGGATTTTTGGGAAAAAAAAAGCCCCGATTTAAACACCAATGATCCGGCCAAACAGAAAGAATTCGGCGGGCCCCTCACCCCGGGTAAAAC
>CAYRTV010000390.1:0-2766 GCA_964427225.1 uncultured Eubacteriales bacterium | reverse complement strand
CGTTCGATTCTCGGCCAACAGCATACGCGTATTTTATACAGAAACAAGGCAAGTGAAGAGCATTTAAAATCCTTTGATCTGACCCGTTACCGGATAATACACTTTGCCGCACACGGCATTGTCTACAACCAGAACTGTTGGCGATCGGCCCTGTTGCTCTATCCGAAAAGTCCCAGCCGGGAAGACGGTCTGCTGCAGCCGGTCGAGATTTTTAATTTATCCCTTGACAATGACTTGGTGGTGCTTTCCGCTTGCCGGACCGGACAGGGGAAATTTATTCGCGGGGAAGGTATTCTGGGATTTATCCAGGCTTTTCTTTATTCCGGCGCCCGCACGGTTGTTTCCAGTTTGTGGAACGTCAATGATAAAAGCACAGTGACATTCATGCGGCATTTTTATGGCTTTCTTGCCGAAGGGTATCCCATAAACCATGCTTTGTCCGCCGCCAAAAAAGAAATGCTCGACACCCGTTTCAGCCACCCTTACTATTGGGCCGGCTTCATCGCCCACGGCGCCGCCCTCGATCCGGTATTCGATTGAGGTTAATAATCAATCGTGAAAAAATTGGAAGCCTCGGCGATCTGGACCATTTCATTGTTATCTGCCGTGACCTTCCAGACATATGTATGGCCCTTCTGCAGAGACTTGCGCACGTCTTGCGGTAAAATCAGGAACGTTTTATCTTCATCTGTTGATTTTCTAAAGATCGTGTTCAATTCATCATCAATCAGCTCGAATTTATAGTTATCCGCACCGCGGACCGCTGTCCATTCAAACCGCTCGGGAGCATTATCAACAGAAACGGGGGGATGAGTCAATTCCAGATTGATACCCGGTGCCCCGCGTTCAGTGACCGGGGGCTGCAGCATCAGGAAATAAAGCCCAACCGCCACGACCGCAATAAGCAGGGCCGCTATAGGCGCCAGCTTCCAGAGAGAAATCGGAGTATTATGCCCCGCGAATCCTTTCAGCCGGGAAAATGCCTCCTTTTTCAACTCTGCGGTGGTCCAGTTGACATCACCTTCATAGTCTTTCAGCTCTTTAGATAAATCGGTCAGAGCATCAAATTTCAGCTTGCATTTTTTGCAAACCAGCAAATGTTCAACAAAAGCTTCCAATTCATCCGGCGGAAGCTCCCGCATGAATGCCCCGATAAAAACATCATGATCAGGGCACTTGCTTTGATTATCCTTGGCTTGTTTGTTCATTGTTTTTGGCCTTAAGTTTGTTCAGGCCCCGGTAAAAAATATGATTGACCTTGCTGTTTGACCAATCCAGAAATTCGGATATCTCACGGATATTGCGTCCGGTCAAATATAATTTAATGACAATTCTCTGTTCGAAGCCGAGGCTGTTTATCTCATGCATAAGCCTTTCACTCATTTTTCTCTTCTCTATCAGCTCATCGAGCGGAGGATCGTTACCGGGAATTTCAAAATCCTGATTCTCATAATCCACCCGTTCAAAGACGGAACCCACTTTTTGGGTTTTTTCCTCAATCATGTCCAAAGCCGTCGTATAAACGACTCTCCATAGGTATGACTTTAAATTCTTTATTTTTCTCCCTTTACACAGCATCTTCCAGATTTTGAGCTTGACTTCCTGTTCGATATCTTCCTTCTGTATCTCATTTAATCCCGGGAGTTTCTGATACAGAATATTCCGGATCCGGTGTGAAAAGCGATCGATGAATTCTTTACTGTCAAAACGTTTTTCCCGCATTTTTGTATTATGCTTACTATATAAAAAAAAGGCGATCACTTCAATGAAAACATGTCATGTCACAACCATGTTATTCCGGGCATAATCCCCAGGACGCCGGAGGCCAATGATATGTCATCCCCAGGGCTGCGAAAGCAGCCCGTGGGGATCTTAGACTGCCTCGCCGAATGTGACGGCGCCGTCTCCTCGTGCAAGCGCCGTCTAAGAATCCCGTCACTTCGCTCCGGGAATGACATGGGGTTGGGAGAAAATCCTACCCAATCCCGTCATATTAATGCGCAAACGGAGAGGGACGGAGCCGAAAAGGTGGCGTCAAATCTTTACACAAGCGTAACACGAAGGGATGGAAAAGATAGTATATTGAAAAGGTTCAGCAGAAAATCAATTGAGACTTATGAGTGAAAAAAGTCTTGACACTGGAATTTCTGTGGGCGTAAAATTTACTTTCGGACTGTTAGAAAAGGGATATATGAATCACATGTCGGCGATTGAATCACTCTTTATTCAAAAAGCGATCAAATTTCCACTGACTTTTTAGTTCGACCGGATAAGTGCGTCCGGCTAAGCAGGGGTTGAAAATCCCTACGAAGAGATTTTGTTGATTTTTCACAAAACTGAATCGAATTCACGATGGACCCACCGGCGGTAGCCTAGACAATCCCGGAATGACATATTCGTTGATTTTTCCCCCAATCCTTCATACACTAAAGGCATTGAAAAATGACACAAGAGAGGGCGACACAATGAAAAAAGCACTGGTTTGCGGTGCCGGAGGTTTTATCGGCAGCCATATGGTCAAGCGTTTGAAAAAAGAAGGGTACTGGGTGAGGGGAGTGGATTTAAAATATCCTCCGTTCGCTCCCACTGAAGCGGATGATTTTCTAATCGGCGACCTCCGCCTGGATGACATCTGCGCCCGGGTCACGGACCAGCCGTTCGATGAAGTCTATCAATTTGCCGCCGACATGGGAGGGGCCGGCTTTGTCTTTACCGGCGAAAACGACGCTGATATCATGCACAATTCCGCCAAGATCAATGTCAACA
>CAYRTV010000389.1:0-2778 GCA_964427225.1 uncultured Eubacteriales bacterium | reverse complement strand
CTAATTCCATTCTGCGGAACCACATGTTGTTTTCTCCTTCCACTCATTACCAGACATAAACGCAAACGGGTCAAACCTTTGATTTCATCTTCTTTGCGCTGCAGTGGCAAGAGCCCGCAAAATATGATATTTTATCAGTCTGAAGGAACAAAAAATGACTGCGGTATATCATTTAGATCAAATGAAGGATGCTCTGGAGAATATCGACCTTTTGCCGGAAATAGAGGCGGGCTTTCTGGCCTATAGCAGCGGTGATGCCGTCATCCCTCCGGTCGGTGAAATGCTTTTCGATGATCCTCCCGGAGAAATGCATATTAAATACGGATATATCAGAAACCAGGATTATGCCGTAATCAAAGTGGCTGGAGGTTTTTACGAAAATACGAAACGGGGCATTCCCAGCACGGATGGGCTGATGCTGCTGTTCAGCCGGCAAACCGGACAGCTGAAAGCCGTATTGCTGGATAAAGGGTATCTGACTAATGTGCGGACAGCCGCAGCCGGAGCCGTGGCCGCCAAGTACCTGGCCCCGAAAAAAATCGAGACGATTGGTGTATTAGGAGCCGGAGTCCAAGCCCGGATGCAGGTCGAAGCGCTTAAGCCGTTAACCGGCTGCCGGAAAGTTTGGGTCTGGGGATTGGATGACAATGAAACAGGCGTTTATAAGCAGGACATGGAAGGAGTGGGTTTCCATGTCCAGACCACTCTTGACCCCGAGGAAATCGCAGTTAATGCCAACTTGATCATTACCTCAACCCCGTCCAAAAAACCGCTGCTTGAGTCCCGCTGGATAAAACCGGGGACCCATATAACCGCTATGGGTTCGGATACGCCGGAAAAACAGGAATTAGATCCCGCCATTCTGGCAGCCGCTGATATTTTGGTCGCCGACAGCATTTCTCAATGCCTGCTGCGGGGAGAAATCTTTCATGCTCTCGAAGCCGGCGCCATTCAGAAGGAAAACATCCGTGAACTGGGAACAGTCATCAGCGTCGCTTCCAGGAGGCGCCAAACAGAGAAGCAGATCACCGTAGCCGACTTAACCGGAGTGGCAGTGCAGGATATTAAAATAGCTGCCGCTGTCTATAATAAACTGCAGGGCTGAATTTTTGACGAATTCAATGAATTATACTATTATCGGCAAATATATTTAATTGTCATCCTGAGACTTGCGCCGGCAGGCTGCGAGGATCTTATGCGGCTACGGAAGACGAAAGTTAAATAAAGTTAATGATGTCTAAAAAAATAAAAATTTCTTTCATATCTTGTTATGAAGACATTTCCGCAACCGGTTTGCGTTTTCTGTCCGCGTACCTTAAATCAAAAGGCCATAAGGTCAATTTAATTTTAATGCCGGACATGGACAGCCCGGGTTGGGCCGAGGGCCAATCCCATAGAAATCCCTATACGGAAAAAGCTGTGCTCAACCTGGTTAAAAAATGCCGCGGGTCGGATTTAATCGGCTTCTCTTTGATGACCAAAACTTACCTGAAAGTGAGGAATCTAACCATTCGCCTGCGTCCGCACCTGATTAGCCCGATTATATACGGAGGCATTCACGCCACGGTTCGCCCTGATGAATGCATCCAATACGCCGATATGATTTGTCTGGGAGAGGGTGAGGAAGCGATGCTGGAACTGGCGGATACATTCAAATCAGGCGAATTTACGTCAATCCGTAATCTTTGGGTCAAAACTCCAAGCAAAATACATAAAAATTCTGTCCGCCCCTTGGAGCAAAACCTGGACAAATATCCCTTTCAGGATTTTGATATAAGCACTCACTTTATCCAGCACCGCGATGAAATCCTTCCGATGGACGACTCTCTTTTAGAGAAAAAAATGCCCAAAAATACGGACCTGGGTCAGCCTCGCAGCATGTATCTGCTCAGCACGGCCAGAAATTGCCCCCATAACTGCACCTATTGCAATAACAACGCGGTTCGGGAGGTATACGGAACATTGGAAGGGGCCTTTGTCCGGAAACGCAGCGTGGACAATGTGATCGCCGAATTGGAGGCCGTTACCCGGCGCTTCCCGTTCTTTCGAATGCTTAATATTTTTGATGACACTTTCTTCATCCGCAGCCGGGAAGAAATCAGCCGGTTCAGCCGGTTATATAAAGAAAAAATCGGGCTGCCGATGCGATGCAGCGTTTCTCCGCATACGCTGGATGAGGAAAAGCTTAAATCGCTGGTCAATGCCGGGCTGTACCGGACCAGTGTCGGAATCCAGACCATGGATCCGGACACGTTGATAAACATATACAACCGGCCGACCCCAAAAAAAGTGATGGACAGAACCATAGCCATATTAAAGAAATACCAAAACCAGATTCCCCGGCCTGTGTATCACTTTATTGTCGATAATTATAGAGAAAGCAATAAATCCCTGAAAACCAGCCTCGATTTTATCCTGTCGCTGCCTGCCCGATCCCAGGTTTTTCTCTACCCTATCCTCTATTTTCCCGGAACCCACCTATACACACTGGCCAAAAAAGACGGTGAAATCACGGATGAAGTCAAACAGATTTACTTGAAATCCTTTGAGGTAGAAGATGTGCAGAATCTGAATTTTCTCACCACATTGTTTTATTTTGCAGTCTGGGCCAAATTCCATCCCCTAGCCATGAAACTCACCAACCCGGTCATCAGATTTTTAATGCAGGACTGGTGGGTGTCCTTGCTGGACCGGAAAGTGCCTGTCCGGATCATGTACTTTCTCTTTAAAGCATACAGCTCCTTCATCAAAACTATCGGCCAATTGGCCTGAAAAACA
>CAYRTV010000388.1:0-2796 GCA_964427225.1 uncultured Eubacteriales bacterium | reverse complement strand
CAACCGCGCCATCAATCGGATTGGATGCGGACGGGGCAAGTGCGCCTCAACTTCATTGATGAAAGAAAATAATTGTGATTTCGGGGTTTGTTTTCCAGCTTGTAAATGCGTTCGGGGTCGATTGTTTATCGAAACCGGCCTCGAATGCTCCCGCCTTATGGTCTGTGTTTGTTGCTCTTGGGTCCCGTCACCGACCAATCCCCATATAAAATAGTACGAATCGCGCTTCCTTTGCCGGACTTCTTGAACAATGGATAGAATCCGACCCCTTTCTATGCGCGGAATTGGTCTCTTTTGTAGAGCGGAATCGGTTCTATCCTTATGGGTTAAGTGTCATCTTTTTCTCGACGTACCCATTTCCAAAATTTCTTGTTCATCCAACCTTGTCGATTGTTAATATTTAGTTCACATATTAATATGTTTCCATCATTTTTAGCTAAGGGTGAAAGACGTTTGTACCATTTTTCGGCATCACTTGTTGTATATAGAATCCATAAATTTTCTTTGATTCTATACCAATCAACAGAAAGATCCATTTTTTCTTCAACTTTTTCGTAAGAAACATCTTTGTTACGGTCAATGTATACCATATAAAAGTTTGGTTTTGCCATTATTCGCCTCCTTCCTGTTTGGAAGAAGTGGCATCATCAGGTTCTTCAGTCACTGGAGGATCTTCTTCTAAAACTTCTTTATGGTCAATCTTTGGTAGTTCATGATCAATAGTTGACTCAAGTATCGGTATTTCGCTTTGCCCTTTTTGACCATGTACGATTTTTTCATGGACTAATAATTCCGCCCCGTCCATTATTGCTGCATAGGGATTTCTTTCCGCGAAATCTATACATTTTTTTAATGTATAAAAAACCATAAACATTAGTGGTATCATTAGGCCAAGTGCAATTTGCCACATTCTGATTGAAATGCAAACAGCTGCTACGCAAATACATAAGACAATAAGCAATGTGGTAGTTTTTTCAAAAATGCCACCTTTAAGTTTAATTGCCTTAATACTTTCTAAGGCTTTTTCTAGAACCAATTTAAATTTCCTTTCTATTGACACTTAACGGCAAAAATCAGCGGCGCGGCTTTTTGCGCCCACTGGATTTTTTTTGTTATGCTTTTCAAGTTTATGCTTCCACGATTTTGATTTCTTCTTCTGTTAAACCATACAGTTTATACACGAGGTTATCAATTTTCCTGTCTGTGGCCTCGATTTGCCGCTTCAACATCTCAGTTGCCTGGGGCATTTTAGATTCGACCAGCTTTTTGTTCAGCACCAGCATCTGATCGACAAGGCTGACCATCTGGGCGTGCTGGACGACTTCGGCGGGATCGTCGAAGTTGATGGTGCGGATGGGCAATATCACCAGATACTGATAGATGAATCTCAAATAGCCGCCTCGGTAACTTGATGATATGGTTTTATAAAAGAATGTTATAAGTGTTGAATTTAGGATACCCAACAGGTATTTTTCCGAATTTAAAATAATGTAGGCGGTGTTGACACAATACTTTTCACCTTCTTCATCCAAGGCAAAATTACCACGTAACGAAATATCGGGGAGCATCATTTTAGGCTTTTCAAATTCAGCGTAATAATCAATGCTGTCCTGAATTTCATACCATTGATAGGAACCGGGCTTTCTGCCCGGCCATTTTCCGCCTTTCCAGTCCTTTTGGCGCGGCATCAGCCTTTCCTTGAACTGCGCCAGATAATTCCGGATGGCGGCATAATTCTCAATATCAATGCCGCGTCTTGTGAAGACCAGATGTTTTTCGCTATATGCAGGCATATATCGTTTGATATCCCGTCCGGCAAGAAACGGTTTTATCACTTCCGCGCTTTTGGGATCTTCGGAAATCAGCTTTTCCCGAGTCGCATTATCAATGACAAAGGCTTCGTTTAAGCCGGTTTTAATTCCATAATAAATTTTCCCATTAACGTATTCGCCCAAAGGAACGCCGGTTTTGCGGAGTTTATCCAATACATCCTGTGTGTTTTGATTTACCAAAGACCAGCCGGATTCATCGAGCGCATCCTGCCGCACATCATGGCGATGTTGTCTGACATGGGCTTGCAGATCGCCAAACTCCAGCGTCTTCATGGTGACTGCCCGGAAGGTAGGCCCAGGAGCTTTTTTCTGAATGACGAGGATGCAAGGGTAGGTTGTTGCCTGCTTGAACACCGGCAGGTCCCCGAAATCGATGATTTCAAGAATGTGCTGCTGTTTCATCCATTGCCGCAGGGGCTTGCCGTAATTCGCCCGAAACCACTTGTTGGCGACAATATACGAAAAGAACCCGCTCTGCTTCAAGAGCGAAACGCCTTTTTCGATAAAATAAACATATAGATCGGCCACGCCTTTATAAACGGAAAATCGCTTTTCAAAATAGGGTTTGAAGTATGACAAGCCCTCCTGCCGGACATATGGCGGATTGCCGATCACCGCGTCAAACCCGCCATCTTTCATGATTCCCGAAAATTCGGTGCTCCAGTCAAAGGCATTGACGCGGTAGAGGTCTTCTTCGTCCAGGAGACTCATCTGTTGCTGGTCATAGATATCCGGGCCGATGAGGGAATTGCCGCATTTGATGTTGTTCGACAGGTCCGGCAGAACCCGTTCCTGAAACAAAAGCATCTGCTTGCCGATGCTCTGTTCATCCTCGCCTTCCAGCACCTTGAGCAGCAGGGACAGCTTGGTCACTTCCACCGCCTGATGATCGATGTCCACACCGTAAATGTTGTTCAACAGAATCCGCTTGCGCTCGTCGGTGGTCAACCGCCATTCCCCTTTC
>CAYRTV010000387.1:0-2816 GCA_964427225.1 uncultured Eubacteriales bacterium | reverse complement strand
GGCGGCCGGATCCCGGGAAGTTGTGCTGCAGCATCTCAACCGGCTTCAGAATACTCTGGATTTGATGCTGGGTGATGCTGAGACCGGCGAAGTCCGCACCATTTTGACTGAAACGGATGATGCCTGGGTGGAAGTGGTCAATGACCTCAATTGGCTTGACCAGGGACAACAATTCACCTGGATGAGTGAACGTGACGGTTGGAATCATATGTATACAGTTTCAAGAGACGGGAAAGAGGTTGAGCTGGTAACCCGGGGAGGATATGACGTCATTAATATCGCAGGAATGGACAGAGAAACCGGCTGGGTCTACTTTATCGCTTCTCCTGATAATCCATCCCAAAGATTCTTGTACCGCAGCCGGCTGGATGGTCGGGGATCCGCTGAAAGAATAACTCCGAAAAATATGGATGGATCCCATTCCTACCAGATTTCCGCCGGAGGAAAATGGGCCATTCATACGTATTCTTCTTTTGGAGTGCCTCCGGTTATTGATCTGGTTCGTTTGCCCGGACATGAAACGATTCGGACGCTGGAAGCCAATCAGCGGCTCCATGCCAAAGTGAAAGCACTGGACAGGGAACCGGTCGAATTTTTCCGGGTGGATATTGAAGAAGCTGAACTGGATGCCTATTGCATGAAGCCGGTTGATTTTGATCCGGAAAAAAAGTATCCCCTTTTATTTCATGTTTACGGAGAACCGGCCGGCTCAACAGTTAGAGACAGCTGGGGCGGATCGAATTATCTCTGGCATACAATGCTGAATCAGCAGGGATATTTGGTTATGAGCGTGGATAACAGGGGAACCAAGGTTCCTCGAGGCCGGGCATGGCGGAAAAGCATTTACCGGCAGATTGGCATTTTGGCTTCAAAAGATCAGGCTGCTGCCTGCAGGGCTATCATTGAAAATAGGCCGTATGTCGATTCCAGCCGGATCGGCATATGGGGATGGAGCGGAGGCGGATCGATGAGTTTAAATATGATCTTCCGTTATCCGGAACTCTATAGTACAGCTATGGCCATCGCCACCGTTAGTAACCAGCGTTTCTATGATACGATTTACCAGGAGCGGTATATGGGCCTTCCTGAAGGCAACTCTGAAGGATTCAAACAGGGTTCGCCCATTACACACGCCCACAAGTTGAAAGGTGATTTGCTGGTTGTCCATGGCACCGGGGATGATAATTGCCATTATCAAAGTGCGGAAGCCCTGGTTAATGAATTGATCAGGCATAATAAAATGTTTTCTTTCATGCCGTATCCCAACCGTTCCCATGGAATATACGAAGGAGAAAACACACGCAGGCATTTGTTTGAAACCTTGACCAGGTTTCTCATGCGCAACATGCCGCCGGGATCAAAAATAAACCAAAACCGGAATTGAGAACGGACTATCTGTTTGAATTAAATGGACTGAAAAGACCGAATAGACGGAACAGACTGAAAAGACTTAGACGTACCCCAGGGAACGCTTTGAATGCTTGGAACGCGGTCAATTACAGGATTCTTTTTCTTCCGCTATCTTGACTAAATCGGCAAGGGAAACACTGTTAAAGTAATCTTTCAGCATTTGACTGGCTTTTTTCCAGATTTCATAGGTGGCGCAAAACGGGATCCGGTCACAATAGTCTTCATCGTCAACACATTCCACCAGGCAGCAGGCACCTTCGAGGGCATGCAGAATTTCGCTTAAATGAATTTCTTTTGGTTCCCGGGCTAAAATATAACCGCCTCCCGCCCCTCGAATGCTTTTAACCAGTTTATGGATTTTCAATGGAATAATAATTTGTTCCAGGTAACGAATAGAGATACTCTCTTCTTCGGAAACATTCTTTAAGATGATAGCCTTGTTGCCGTTTTCATTGTAGTGCTGAGCCAAATTCAACATAAGCCGGGTTCCGTAACGCCCTTTTGTAGAAAGTCTTATCATGCTTTCACCTCATACAACCTGAATTATGCCTATAAAGTATTAAAAATAAAATAATTCAGATCCTGATTAACATATTTAACACCTTATAGTAACTAAAAACTTTGGATATTTCAACATAAATTTATCGACTTTATCGGGTTATGACGGGATGGCTCCACTTCCTTTGTATTGACAGCGGCGGGAGGAGATTATATCCTTAATCTCTTGGGTAAAACTCAGGGATGAATTGAATGGGAAGGTGTCAATGCAAGATAAAATACTACTCGGGGACGAAGCGGTTGCACTGGCTGCAATTCACGCCGGATTGACATCCGGCTATTCCTATCCGGGAACGCCGGCTTCAGAAGTCATGGAGTATCTCATCCGGATGCAGGGAGAAGAGGGATCCCATCAGGCCCATTGGTGCGTTAATGAAAAAGTCGCTTATGAAGAAGCTCTTGGGGTTTCTTATTCAGGAAAGCGGACCATGGTATCCATGAAGCATGTAGGCTTGAATGTGGCGGCGGATCCTTTTATGAATTCGGCCGTGACCCGGATAAACGGAGGATTGGTGTTAGTGGTGGCGGATGATCCCGGAATGCACAGCTCTCAGAATGAGCAGGACAGCCGCTATTATGCTGATTTTGCGCATGTAGTATGTCTGGAGCCGTCCAATCATCAAGAAGCTTATGAAATGACCCGGAAAGCATTTGATATTTCCGAGAACCTGCATATTCCGGTTATGATTCGTTTGGTCACCCGCTTGGCGCATAGCCGTTCCCGGGTGACGACAGCTCCCCCGAGGGAGCAAAACCCTTTAAATCTTCCTGAGGGAAAGGACTGGACTCTGCTGCCGGTTAACGCCCGGCGCCGGTTTAAGGATTTGGTTGAAAGCCGCCCGGAATTA
>CAYRTV010000386.1:0-2854 GCA_964427225.1 uncultured Eubacteriales bacterium | reverse complement strand
GGGATTGATCCCGTCCATAAGAACCTGGATTTCCGGATAAGTGAATGCCCCGTCTGCATGCTTATCCCGCAGCACGATCACCGCCTTGACTTCACCCTCGCGGAATGTCGACAAGGCGTCCACCGGACGGCGGATGTTGCGGCGGACATCGAATAAATCCGACCGGTTGATGCGGTGGACAATCCGGGCCGCCGGCCGGCCGGATGAGAGGTTAACCACATCCACCGGAATATTTTTGACATCCGTGGTCACCACATAACCCAGCACAATGGTCTGCAGAATGGGGGCCACCAGCATCACCGCCAGCATCTCGCGCTGGCGCAGGATCTCAATCCATTCTTTTTTGATCAGATGGAACACCTTCATGATTTCGCCTTCCTTTGTTTATGGAAACGCACCGACGCTACGGTCAAGAAAAAGAGAGAAAAGCCGAGCAATATCAATCCTTCGCGGACAAAATCCTGCAGGCCCGCTCCCTTGAGCACCACGCCGCGGATAACATCCAGAAAATAGGTGGCCGGCACCACATAGGAAAAGGCCCTCAAAACAGGTCCCAAGGACTCCAGGGGAAAGATAAATCCGGACAGCAGAATAGACGGCAGCAGCGTCGCCAGCAGGGTGACGATCATGGCCACTTTCTGAGTGGCGGCAACCGTGGAAAGGGTGATCCCTAAAGACAGGCCGGTCACAATGTAAACCAGCGCGAACAGGAAAAGGATCAGCAGGCTTCCCCGAAAGGGAATCTGAAACCAGTAACGGGCAAAAAGCAGGATCATCACCCCTTCCAAAAGCGCCACCAGGATATAGGGAAACGTCTTACCGATAATAATCTGCGGAGATTTCAACGGAGAAATAAACAGCAAATCGATCGAGCCGCTTTCTTTTTCCCGGGCCACACTCAGCGAGGTCAAAAGCGCCGACACCATGATCATGATCACCGCCACCAGCCCCGGAACGATAAAAAAGGTGCTCTTGTTCTCGGGATTAAAATACATCTTCGTAGCCACCGTCAGCACATCCTCTACCGGAGAGATCTCCCTCAGAAAATCCATCAGCAGCATGTCATCGTACTGCTGGATCACATTGGCGGAATTGGAATCGCTGCCGTCGATAACCGTCTCCACCCCAGCGGTCTTCCGGGATAAAATTTTCTCCTCGAAATCCGCGGGGATAATCACATATTGCTTGATCTCCCCGGACCGCAGTCGCCTTTCCGCTTCCGCAATGGGATCCGACTGCCCGGCCGCAGGATACAGCACCTGGACCTTAAACGTCGTCCCCAGGGTGAACTTCTGCAGCAGCGCCCGCGAGAGCGGTGTATTCGAATAATCGATAAGGCCGGTTTCGATTTCCTCCAGGTCAAAAGACAGCGATGCCCCGAAGATAAAGATCATGAGAAGCGGCAGGATAAATACAATAATCAGACTGCGCGGGTCCCGCAGAATGTGATAAAACTCCTTGATGATAACGGCTTTAATGCGCTTCATGGCTGTCCAATACCTTTTTAAAAAGCTGTTCCATATCCGCCGCCTGCTTCTCCTCAAGCAGTGAGGACGGCTCGCCCTTGGCGACCACCCGGCCTTGATGGAGGATAATCAGCCGGTCGGCGTATTCGGCCTCATCCAGGTTATGGGTTGTGACCAGAAGGGTCTTCCCCGCTTTTTTCAGCTCATAGATATCCATCCAGAAATGGCGCCGGGTCTCCGGGTCCACCCCCGAAGTGGGTTCATCCAGCAGGATGATCTCGGGGCTGGGCATCAGGCAGGAAAAAAGCGCCACCTGCTGCCGGTAGCCGGGCGGGATATCCATGACCTTGCGCCGCAGGATCTCTTCCGGAATTCTCCCGGCGATCGCCTGCTTTTTGTTCCGGATTTCTTTGCGGCTGAGCCCGGAGACGCCGCCGAAAAATTCAATATTTTCCAGAGAAGTAAGCAGCGGATAAAGGGAAAATTTCTGGGACATATATCCCAGCACAGGCTTTATCCGGCGAAGATTTTTCCGCACATCCAAGCCCTGGACCAGCACTTTGCCTGAAGTCATCTTCAACAGCCCCATGATCATCTTAATGGTGGTGGTCTTCCCGGCCCCGTTCGGACCCAAAAAGCCGACAATTTCCCCCCGGTGAATGGAAAAACTCACCCGGTCAACGGCTGTAAAATCCCCGAACTTCCGGGTCAGGTCCCTGACTTCGATTTCAGGCCGCATCGCCGCTCCTCTCATAATAAAGGTAGATGTCTTCCAGGCCGGGCTGCTCTTCGGTCACATCCCGGGCGGGAATCCGGGAGAGAAGATCTTTATCTCCCGTCGACAGGAATTTGATAAACGGCCCCCGCATATACACAAAATCCCGCAGCTCCTCCATTTCCTGCAGTTTCTGCATAACCTCGATAATGTGCCCTTCCGGCCGGATGCGGAAAAGCTTCGCCGGAAAGCCGTCCCGCAACTCCTGCAGTGTGCCGCGCTGGATGATCCGGCCGTCCTGCATAAATAAAATCATGTCCCCTTTTTCCGCTTCATTGAGATACGGCGTGGACATCAGTATGGTTTTGCCTTCGTTTTTTAAATCATCGATAATCTGCATGAATTCGATCCGGGAAAGCGGATCGACCCCGGTGGTGGGTTCATCCAGGATGATGATGTCGGGTGAGGACAAAAGAATAGTGGAAAGGGCCAACTTCTGCTTCATGCCGCCGGATAGGGCTCCCGCCCGCCGGCTGCGGAAGGGCAGCATTCCGGTCCGTTCCAGCAGCCGGTGCTTCAGTTCTTCCCGGCGCCGGCGCGGCACCCGCTGGATATCGGCAAAAAAATTCATGTTCTCTTCTACGGATAAATCCGGATACAGGGAAAATCTCTC
>CAYRTV010000385.1:0-2860 GCA_964427225.1 uncultured Eubacteriales bacterium | reverse complement strand
AGCGTCACGGGATCGGAACCGTAGATCCCGCCGCCTTGGACGGTTTCCGACTCCAACTGAAGCGCATCATTGTAGACAAAAGTGCGGATTCCCACGGCGTCGGCAACGGTTTTCTGCTGTCCGAGGCGGTCGTAGGAGAACGCGACGTCCGCCGTGGCGGCGTCGGAGTAATCAATCAGCGTCAGCTCGCCCGTGGCCGGGTCGTAATAATAATCAGTGAACAGAGGACTGCCCGCGCCGGTTCTGCTCGTTGATTAATCGGAAGGCTCGGATAGAATAGAAAACGGCGACTGAAGTAAAGTTCAGCCGCCGTTAACTTTTGGGGTAAAAAAACCCAAATCCTCAAATCCCAGTTCAAACATGCGGTGGGCACAAAAAGCCGTGCCCACCCTACCTGACTGAAGCGCTTTCGGGAATTGGAAAGTTTTCAGGCCGAAGATCAGGAAACCGTGATCAAGGTGTTGGATGCGATGATTATAAAGAACAAAGTGGAAAGGGCTATGTTGCCGTTGGATGAATAAATGAAATAAAAACGGCGGTTAGAGAAAAAATTTTTAGCCGCCGTTTGTATTGCTTAACACAGTCGCTACGCGACTACATGCTAATCAAAAATCCAGAACTGGGCAAGGTGTTTCCACTATGAAGTCGGACAATTACACCTCCTACATATCCATGTGCAAGAAAATCTTTCTTCTTATGGTAAACCTCTATTTCTTTAACAACGACTTTGATATCCGCTTCCGTATCATGTGAAAGAATATCTCCCACAAAAATATCATCTCTGCAACATCTACCTGTTATCCAAAATAGATTTCCATCTTTTTTTTCAAGAAATTCAATTGTCAACATTTTCATTTTGAAAGCTCCTTAGCTACTGCCTCTATCTGCTCAGCAGTGGTCGGGGTGCGTGTCTTCAAAAGTTGTGTCAACTGTTCCGGTGTCTGAATGCGTGCAGGCACATCAATCCCAACCTTTTTAAGTATTGTACGGGCTTCTGTGGTTGTTAATGCATGGCTTGATACACTTGGTATGTTCAAGGGGGCTATATCTAATGGAATTTCAGATTCATACGCAAGCGCATTGCGTTGAGACGGAAGAATGCGTCCTGTCACTTTTGATTCTGGAATGACGTAAAGAACGCCTTTACCTCCATGAGCAGTCTCAGCTTGCACCGCAAAAAATGTCGCTACAGCAGGATCGGTAGAGGTTGGAGAAACTCCATATCTTCCTGGATAACCTTCAGTAGTGCCGCGATAAAATGCTTTTTCCGGAGCTTTGAATAAACGTGCAGTTCTTATTTCAACCAAATAATAAGAACAGGCTCTAGCTCCATATGCCAAGCCTTCGGTAACAGGTACCAGCCAGTATTGCCCAAGCCCTGTCTCAAGGGTGATCAGTTTTCCGGTGATGTCATATTCTCTGTCCACCTCGCCTGCATAAGCAAGGGCCCCTTCAGTAGCACTGACTTTATTCTCTCCCGTGACCAGTTCATTATAGCCCGTCACTATCTGATCACTGCTGACTACCATGAGAGCGGCGCTTCCTATCATCAGAGGGACGGAAACAGGAGTACTCACTCCGACGGTTGCTCCTTCGCTCGCGGCACCGACTCCCATACCGGCGATACCCGCTCCTTCGCCGGCAACTCCGATGATAATTCTTACGGCGCCTTTGACACGAACCTTCCAGTCAAGTCCAAGAGGATCAATCCGTAAAACCGGCTGATTACCAACAAACCCATATAGATTGACTCCGCCCCGTTCTCCAATGGGGTCTCTGCTTATCCATATTCCGATATCCGGTGAATAATACCTGAATATCCAATACCCAAGCCCCGTCTCATCATCCCAATACTTTGTAGAAAACCGAAACGTATTCCCCTCAGCATACGCCCCGTCAGCCTTCACCGCATTCCCGCACGCATCATACTCATAATGAGTGGCAATCACACCGTTGCCATCAACCACCTGTCCGACATTCCCATTCCCGTCATAGAAGAAGTAGTAAGCCTGTCCGGCATCCACGGAACACAACAGCCCGCCGATCCCTCCTGCCCCCTGCAGCGACTGGCTCAAATCAGGTCCCCACACAAAATACTTGTCTGAGCTGTCGCCAGAGACCGCAATTTCCTGCACGAGATTCCAGCCGTCATAAACAAACTGCTTTTCGCTTTCCAAAGACCATGAGCCGGGCGAACCGCCATAAACCTGTTTTCTCACCCTTCTTCCCATATAATCGTAAAGAAAATCAACCTTCTTGTCGGCTGTTTCCACAGACACCAGCCGGTTTTCGGCATTCCAGATGCAGGATTTGTCTTTGTAGGCGGTCATGTTTCCGTCGTCGTCATAAACGGGAAACGCCACGGCTGCCCCGCCTTCTGTCACGGCGGTGTACTGGTTCAGCACGTTGCTTTCGTAAATCAGGCTCTGCTGAGCGCCGGCCGCATTATTCCACCCGACCGACTCTTTTCGGTTGCCGATGGGGTCGTAGTCATACGTCCTGTTTTCTGCGGTTACGGCAGTTCCCGGCGCATCGGGGTCGGTGCCCGCATACCGATCGGAAGAAACCACTTCGCTGCGGTCATTGTAGCCGTATTTACTGAGTGCGCTCTCTGCAAAAGCCGCACCGGTGTTGACGACGGAGGTTCTTCTGCCCAGTTCATCATACCGGTAGTCATACGCGGAGATGACGGACGGATTGAAAGCGTTCTCCACCCGCGTCTTCAGGTTCCGGTGCGGTTCATAGGTGTAGGTCGTGGCGATGTTTCCGGAAGTGACCGAGCCCAGCAGGTCAGAATTCTCCACATAGCCGTAGTTCACGGACCCGCTCTTCGACCCGGCGGTCCAGTCCAGCCCGCCGA
>CAYRTV010000384.1:0-2865 GCA_964427225.1 uncultured Eubacteriales bacterium | reverse complement strand
CTCGCCGCAAACCGAAATCTGCGGCAATCTCGGCCCGTGAATAATCCAGGTTAGAAAAAATTCAATCGGGAATTAATTATCTCACGAAAGGCGATTTGTCAAATCAACTGTTTCTATATCGCACATTTTTGCTTGAAAAAGACATGGCTTGTCATCCTGGGGTTTCATTTCCATCATTCTGGGCGAATTACACATGATGAATTCACAAAAATTACATACTCTATAAATTTTATAGATTTTGTGCTATGATGCATTTGCCATGTTGCGCTGGCTGGGCATGGTCCGACCCTCTATTACCCCCTTTAGTAATATTCCCCCACAGCCAGCATTTTTTTATTCCTGGCTGAATTTATAGCCGACCCCGCGGACTCCGGTGATATAGCGGGGCGAGGACAGGTCATCCTCCAATTTTTTTCTCAAGCCGGCAACGTGTTTATCTATAGTGCGGGGATTGACGTATACATCCCTCCCCCAGACGGCATCTAAAATGTCGTCGCGGCTGACCACGTCCCCTCTGTGTATTATCAGATAGCGCAGCAAATCGTACTCAAGTCTGGTCAGATTGACTTCACGCCCTGATTTTGTCGCCTCATATTTCTTGAAATCGACCGACACATCCCCGAAGCTGTAGCTTTCCGGACTCCGGCTTTTTATTTCGGACCGCCGCAGCCGGGCCTTAACCCGCGCCTGCAATTCCCGGGGGGAAAAGGGCTTGGTCACATAATCATCTGCTCCCAGTTCCAGTCCCAAGACTTTATCGATTTCCTGCGATTTGGCAGTCAGCATAAGAATGGGGGTTGTTAAGCCTTCCGCGCGCAGTTTCTTGCAGATTTCATACCCGTCCATTCCCGGAAGCATGATATCCAGAATGATAAGGTCGTAGGTTTTTTCTTCTGCGAGAGACAGCCCTTTGATCCCGTCTGTGGCTGTCTCCACTTGATAGCCCTCGAAGGTCAAATCATCCTCCAAAGCCATCAAAATACTCTCTTCATCTTCGATCACAAGGATTTTTTTCATGTCTTTTCCTTTTTGTTTTTCAGGGGCACCCATAAGGTGAAGGTGCTTCCTTCACCCGGAGTGCTGTCCACCTCGATCCGGCCTTTATGGGCAGTTATTATTTGTTTGACCAGGGTCAATCCCAGGCCTGAACCTTTGACTTTGCGGGTCAGCTCCCGGCCGCCCCGGTAAAACCGGTCAAAAATGTGCTTCTGCTCGGCAGGCGAAATCCCCTCCCCGAAATCCTGAAAGGAAACAGTTAAATACCGATCCCGTTTCCTCAGCCGGATAACAGCACGCTTAGACAGGCCGGAATATTTTACGGCGTTATCTATGAGATTACTAACCACATGACGGAAACTGTCGCAGTCAACAGAAATCTCAGGCAAATCCGGCTCGATATCCAGGGCGATGGTAAAGTTCTCCGAGCGCAATCGGTCCCGGAAACCAGCCGCAATATCGCGTAAAAGGCTTTCCATATTAGTTTTTTCATACACAAACCGTTTGCGGCCCTCTTCCATGCGGGAAAAATTCAGAACATTTTCCGTAAGCAAAGACAGCCGTTCGCTCTCTCTAAGCAGGACATCATAATATTTTTGCTTCCGTTCTTCAGACGGAACCCGGCCGGCATGCAGCATCTCGGCAAGCTGCCGGATGGACGTCAGGGGGCTTTTAAATTCATGGGAGACCGTGGACACAAAGTTTGACTTCATGCGGGCCAATTCCAATTCCCGGTTAAGGAGACGGATCGTCAGCACCAAGCCAAAGGCCAAAATCCCCCCGATGAGCAGAAACATATAAAAATGAATGCCCCCGGGATTGGCGACGAATGATTCAAGCATAGACGGATTGTCCCGGTAAATCAGCAGATTCCACCCGGGGAAAACATCGAATCCGGATTCGAACTCCGGCTCTCCGGAAGGAACGGATTCCGGCTGCAGAATGGACCGCCCCTGATGATCACGGACCGCCCAGTTGATATCCTCTCCGGGTATGCGGCTATTTACAGCTGGACATATAACGTCCGCATACAGACGTTCCTGGTTATATATGATTCCGGCTTCTTTAAATAAACTGACTAAATAGAAACATTCGGCGGAATGAATCGTTATCCTATGGATAGGGTCGCCTTCATCTTGGCATGAAGAAAGAACCGGCGGCGCCGCCTGCTGGAATAAAAGCAAACGTTCAGCGCCGGCAATAAGATTTTTTTCCCGGACTTTCAGTTCCCGGAATAGAGTGTCTTCTTTCTCAAATTGCCCCTGGTTTAAAATCTTCTGGATGGAGGTTTTAATATCGGCGGACAGGGTTTCAAATCCGGCCCTTATCAACCGCCACTGCGGGCGCAGCAATCTCCGGTACGCTTCCAGATAATCACTCAGGGCTTGCTGATAGGATTTTTCGAGGACAAAAATCAGGCCCCGCTCCCGCAAAGCACCGAAACCAAGCGGAAGGCCCAATGATGTAAGAATGCCCCCGTATTCATCAGCGATTTCAGTATAAATGTCTGCCGACTCGCTGTTCCTTCCGGATTTTCTCAAAGCACGCGCGGCTGCGCTTAAACACCTTCCTTTCGTCACAGGAGACTCGGCGCGCTTGAAGGCCTCTTGGTAAACAGCGGCTGCTTCGGAATATTTCTTTTCTTTAAATTCCAGTTTTTGGGCCGAACTCAATAGAGAAAACACCGATGATTCGGTCTCGGAGATGTAATCCGAAAAATCAGCTTGGCGGACAAAAAGAATAGTGGCGGCCGGAAAAGTAATCCGGGACCCGTCTTTAAAAAAAAAGATTTCTTCCACTTCGGAGTGGGAATTCCTGAAGCGTTCCCAATCTGAAATCGCAGCATCCATCCGGTTCAGATAAGCCGGG
>CAYRTV010000383.1:0-2876 GCA_964427225.1 uncultured Eubacteriales bacterium | reverse complement strand
CCTTGTCCTTCTCGACTACTCACTACACCTCCCCATACGCCGCAAAACAGGTCAAAGCAGATTGCGATGAACACTCGCACAGCGAGTCGGCGAACAGACCTAGATAGACCAGATGAGCTTAAAGAACACTATCGCTTGGAACGCAAAGAACTTTTTGAACACAAGCGCAAAAAGCATAATGATATGTATCCTAAGATTCCTGCGTCACCTCGCTCTCCGGAATGACATTCGGCTCACATTCACCGTTCGGAATATATCCCACACATAATTCAGCGGCGACGGTTCATCCAGGGAATAATGATCCCAAAAATGACACCAAAACGAACGGCATATCCCCAGTCCACTACTCCGGTGCCGTGTGCAATTAAGCTGTAGAGAAATGACACGACCGCCGTCACCACAAACGTGATGGCTCCCGCCATTAAGAATTCACGGATCCATTTTGTTGCTTTCATGGTCCCTCCCTCGTTTTAAAAAAATTCAGCCCGGCCGGAAGTTGCGCCGGTTATATGCGTTTTAAACTCATCTTTCATCTTTACAGGCACCTCTACAGTATACTCAGCTTTTTCCTGGCTGTAAACCGGCTCGGACATGCGGACATTTTCCGTCGTATTCATAACCTGAATGACGGCACCGATCTGGTCGTAAGGAACTGAAAACCGGATGACCGCCATAGGCATGACCGTGACCGGCCGGATCGCTTGCAGCACCGCTTCCGCTGAAGTCCGGTATGCCCTGAGAAGTCCGCCGGTTCCCAGTTTGACTCCGCCAAAATATCTCACCACACAAAGCACAGCATTGAACAGTTCATGTTTTCTTATTTCATTAAGAATCGGCTGGCCGGCGGTTCCGGAAGGCTCTCCGTCATCATTGGTCCGCACGCTGTCTTCCATCCCCTGCCCTATGCGCCATCCATAGCAAATATGGGTTGCATTGTGATATTTTTTCCAGAGTTTCGCCACTCTGTTTTCGGCCTCTTCCGGTGTTTGAGCAGGGAAAACCCAGGAAATGAAACGGGAATTTTTTTCCTTTATTTCCGCCGGACCGCCTGCTTTCTTAATGGTATAAAACCGGTCGGGAATCATTTCGCTCATAAATTATGAAAAGTATTTTTCCATTCGGTCAAAAGCCGTTTCAATCGTTGCTTCCGGAACACAAAAAGACATACGCACATGTCCTTCCCCTTTAAAGGCTATCCCCGGAGTCGTAGAAACATGTGCTTCCTGCAGGAGTTCTATAGCAAACTCCATGGAATCCAGCCGGTCTTTTAGTTCTATACGCGGAAACATCAAATAGGACCCCTTTGGCTTTTGGTAGGAAAAAACTTCAGGCATCCCATCTAAACGCCGGCACATGAGATCCCGGGTCTTCTGGTAATGGCGACGGAAATCATCGACGCATTCCTGGGGTCCCGTCAGGGCGGCCAGAGCCGCATATTGCGACACGACCGGAGCGCATATGCTAAGAGGGATATGGGTTTTTGTGATCTGGGAAATCCATTCTGGAGAAGCATGCAGATACCCGATTCTCCATCCGGTCATGGCATAGGTTTTCGTGAAGGTGAAGCAGCTGATGGTGCGCTCCTGCATTCCGTCAATAGAGGCGATACTGAAATGGCGGCTTTCATCGAAGACAAAATACTCATACGCTTCATCCGTTATGACAACCAGGTCATTTTTCTGAGCGATTTCAGCAAGTTTTCTGAGCTCTTCTTGGCTGTATACCGCACCGGTCGGATTATTAGGTGAGCTAAAAAGGATCGCTTTTGTTTTCGACGTGATTGCCTCTTCGAGGCGGTTTAGATCCAGCTGGAAACCTTCATCTTCAATGGTTGGGATCAATACCGGGTTCCCGGAAGCCAGCGCCACCTGCCGGATATGGGTGGAATATCCGGGGACCGGAATCAGGACTTCGTCTCCAGGATCGACTGCAGCCATGACAGCCGCAGACAATCCTTCAATCGCGCCTACAGTGACAATGATTTCCTGGGGAGATGCATCAATAATATTTTTCTGCTGCAGTTTTTTTGCTATTTCCTCCCTCAAAGCCGGAATGCCGGAAGATTCCGAGTATCCGCCGGTTTTGTCTTCCCTGATCGCCTTTTCTGCCGCCTGTTTAATATGTTCCGGGGTTCCGGCCGTCGGTTTAGCCCAGGATAAAAATGCCGCGTCCTCTACGGCTTTAGAAAGCCGTGTCATCTCATGAATGGCCGATTTGGGAATATCAGCGATTTTTTTTGAAACTAAATGATGAATATTAGACATATTATAACTCCTTCCAATACATTATCTTACTGCTAATCAGCGGAGATTTCCACCAGATATTGCTATCGAATCAGACCCCATTGCGGGGATTTGTGGTGCGACCCCGTTAGCGGATGGAAAAGCGGAAGGGATGTTCGATCATGGAGACGGCCGAATTCCGTTCCAAGTAAATGCTGATCCGGTAGAGGTGACGTTTTTCATAGGGATAAAAAACTGGCTGGGATAAGATCAGGGACTGAATTCCGCTTTGGATAGTACCCCGGTATATTTCTTTATCGAATAAGTGAATCTGCACAAAATAATCACCCAGCGATGTCCCGAAATCGAGCTGGAGCGAGTCAAGTTCTTGCCAGGATGTGAAAAAATAAACATACTCCCGGTTATCCGAGGGGAACCGGAATTGTCCAGGCTGCGGCATCCGGGCAACCCGTCCCAATCCGTAAAAAGTTACTTTTTTCCCTGATTCTAAAACAGCTGGGACCGGGTCTTGTAACGGAATTTGGGGATACAGAGAAAACCATACAAAGAAAATTATAAGTACAGTGAACACAATCACCAGGTGGGAGGTGAAAGTGAGCCGGTAATCATGTTTTTTAACCAGAAGATAAAATA
>CAYRTV010000382.1:0-2891 GCA_964427225.1 uncultured Eubacteriales bacterium | reverse complement strand
GTGGGCTCATCCGCCAGCAGGAGACGGGGCTCATTGATAAGGGCCCGGGCCACCGCAACCCGCTGCTGCTCTCCCCCGGACAACTGGCTGGGGCGCAATTCCGCTTTTTCGGAAATCCCCACTTCCGCCAGCAGCCTGCGTGCTCTCGATTCGGCTTCCGGACGCGCAGCCCCCTGAATCAGCAACGGAAAAAAGATATTTTCCACAGAGGTGAACTCAGGCAGCAAGTGAAAAAACTGAAAAATAAATCCGATTCGGGTATTGCGGATAAAAGCCTTTTTTTGTTCATTACCGGAAAAAATATCCTCACCGGATAGAAAAATCCGCCCGGAATTAGGCCGGTCCAACGCACCGCACAGGTTGAGCAGTGTGGTTTTTCCTACACCTGACACACCCATAACAGCAATCAATTCTCCTTGTTCCATTTCGAAATTGAGGTGATCGAAAACCACCAAACTTCCATGGGGAAGCGGATATTCTTTTCTAAGATCTTCAATAACCAGGACCTTATTGTCATTCATATTTCAATGCTCCAACCGGATCCACTTTTGCCGCGCGGTAAGAAGGGAATAATGTTGACAGAAAACTTATCAGCAGGGCAACCCCGATAATCATTCCCAGGTCCAAAATCCCAATCCGAAAAGGAACATAAGGGATTTGATAAATATCAACCGGAACTTTGATCAATTTAAACGTGTTGGCCAGCCAGCACCAACCCAGTCCCAAAAGAGTTCCCAGCGAGGTTCCCATAATTCCAATCATAGCTCCCTGAAAGAAAAAAATCCGCCGAATACTCTTGGAAGTGGCCCCCATGGCCATTAAAATCCCGATATCCCGCGTTTTTTCCATCACCATCAAAATCAAAGTTGCGATAATATTCAGCGACGCAACCAATACAATTAAAGCAATGGTGAAAAACATCAGCTGTTTCTCCAATTTGAGGGCCGAAAACAGCTGCCGGTTCATTTCCATCCAGGTGGAAGCATAAGTATCCGGGGGAAGCACTTCACGCAGCTGTTCCCGCAGCTGAGGGGCTTGGAAAATTTCCTTGATCCGGACTTGCACTAAATTGATCCGATCGCCCAAGCCGAATATGTCCTGAGCGGTTTTTAAACCAACTAATGCGGACGAAGCATCATACTCATATAAACCCGTGCGGAATATTCCGGTGACCTGAAGGTTTTTGATTTTTGGAAACATTCCCATCGGAGTCAAACGGTCGGACGAAGCAAGAACAGTGACCACGTCACCCACAATAGCACCGATATTGAAGGCGATATCCCAGCCTAGAATAATCCCTTCCCGCCCCCCGTTTCCGCCGGGAAGACGGCCTCTTTCCAATTCCTGCCGCCAATGTTCGGCGGTTTCATCCCGGCTGAAATCCAGCCCCCGCAACACAACGCCTGAGCTTTTGTATGGACCCTTCAGCAATACGGTATTATAGGCAACCGGTGAAACCTCTACCACTCCAGGCACCTTTTCTACATCTTCCAGCAAAGCCGGATACTTATCGATTCCTTCCCCGGACACTTCGGAAATCATAATATGGGAGGTAGAGCCTAAAATTTTATCCTGCACATCCTGCTGAAATCCGGTGATAAGAGCTATTGCGATAACCAGAGCCATGACCCCTATAGTGATACCCAGTATGGAAATCGAAGTGATAACCGAAATAAATGCCTGTTTGCGGCGGGCTGTCAAATAACGCCGGGCGACAAACCATTCATAATGCATTTTATTCTGCTCTCAGACCTTTTCTTCCGTTTTTGGTTTTAAGAGCGGAAACAGGATCACTTCCCTGATCGAGCGGCGGTTGGCAAAGATCATGACCAGTCTGTCGATTCCAACTCCCTCTCCTCCTGTAGGCGGTAAACCATACTCCAATGCTGATACATAATCCATATCTATGACATGTGATTCTTCATCGCCTTTTTTCCGCATCTCCGCCTGCTGCTCAAATCTCATTCTTTGTTCCGCCGGATCGGTCAGCTCACTAAAGGCATTGGCCACTTCCATCCCGGCAATAAAAAGTTCAAAACGTTCGGCTTCGTCCGGATTATCCCGGCTGGCTTTAGCCAGAGGCGATATCTCTTTTGGGGGATTGATCACAAAAGTCGGCTGGATCAGCTTATCCGTCACATACCGGTCAAAAATCACATCCAGCGCCTTCCCATAAGATAAACGTGTATCTTCAGCCGCCATTTCCGAAGCGGCGGCGACAATTAGATCCCGGTTATTTAAATCTTCCCGGGAAAAGTCGCTGTATTCAGCAATCGCATCCATAAATTTTATTCTTTTCCAGGGACGTTTAAATGATATGCTGTGCTCACCATAAACGACATTATCTTCTCCGGAAAGTTCCCGCGACAGCAGCGACAGCAGCTCCTCACTTATATCCATCATGTCATTATAGTCACAATAGGCTTCATAAAACTCCAGCACGGTGTATTCGGGGTTATGCTGCTGGTCGATTCCTTCATTACGGAAATTCCGGTTGATTTCATAAACCTTATGCAGTCCCCGTACTTCCAGCCGTTTCAGATAAAGCTCCGGAGCTATCCGTAAAAACAGCTCGATACCCAGGGCATTATGAAAAGTGGCAAAAGGCCGTGCCAGAGCTCCTCCGGGAACCGCCTGCATCATCGGGGTTTCAACTTCAACATAATCCCGTTTATTGAAAAAATCCCGGATCATGGCGATCATGCGGCTGCGGGTTCGGAACACATCCGCCTCCTCGGGATTCATGATTAAGTCCAGATACCGTTTGCGGTAACGGAGTTCAACATCGCGCAGGCCATGCCACTTTTCCGGCAGCGGATGCAGGCATTTTGCCAAAAAGGTCAGCCCGTCCACTAAGACGGTCAATTCGCCGGTTCGGGTTCGAAAGACCT
>CAYRTV010000381.1:0-2893 GCA_964427225.1 uncultured Eubacteriales bacterium | reverse complement strand
GACACCTCTAGCTGTCACGGAGGCCCCGCCATCATCGGTGACTTCGCCGCCGCTTTGAGCACTCTCATCGGTTATTCCGGTGACCTCTGCCGTCGTAACGGTCGCGATGTCATTCGTCGTGAATGACCGCTCATTGCCGTAGGCCGTACTGACGCTGTTGGTGGCGTAGGCCCGTACAAAATAGGTTTGGCCTGCGCTAAGACTGGTCAGATTGCTGACAAAAGGGCCGGTGCCGGAGCCGTTGGTGGTGTGGCTGTCGGCTGTTGTGGGCGCGCCGGTGGTATTCCAGCAGACACCTCTAGCTGTCACGGAGGCCCCCCCGTCATCGGTGACTTCGCCTCCGCTTTGAGCGCTCTCATCGGTAATGCTGCTGATGGGTGCGGTATTGACGGAAGGGGCGACCGGATCAAGGGTATTGAACATCCTTTGATCGCCGTAAGCGGTGCCGGCTGTATTGGTGGCGTAGGCACGGACGTAATATGTCTGTCCGGCATCCAAACCGGTCAGGCTGCTGGTAAAGGTCCCGGTGCCGGTGCCGTTACTGGTATGGTCATCGGAAGTGGTCGGGCTGCCTGAAGTATTCCAGCAAACACCGCGGGAGGTGACCACAGCCCCGCCGCTGGCAGTCACACTGCCGCCGCTGTCTGCTGCGTGGTACTGGATTCCGGAAACGGGTGCTGTTGAAACAGTGGGCTTTTTCACTCCGGTCCCGGACAAAGAAATATGAATCGGATCGCTGCTTTCGGTGCTGTTGGGGATGGTTAAAAAGGCGGATTTGCTGCCGGTGGAGCCGGGTTCGAAACGGACCTCGATGGTCCCGTTCTGTCCCGGCCTCAGGTGGGATCCGGAGACATTGTCATTGCGGGTGCTGAATTGTCCGGGATTGGATCCGGTCAGACTGACTGTACCGCAGTTGAGCACGCCGGTCCCATTGCTGGTGACTGTAACTGTGGTCCAGTCGCTGGTATTGCCGATGCCGACCTTATTGAAATTAATCGAATCGGGATCAATATTGATGCCGGAAGCGTTGAAGATAGTGATGAATCCGTCGGCCCCGCCACCCTGAAATGTGTTTTGATAAGCGTTGCGGGTGGGGAAATCGCTGCTGTCGGTAATTCCCGCCGCGACGGTAAAATTAGCATAATTCACCGAAAGGGACGCATCGATCGCTTTAACACTTTCATCCTGAATTCCTGTTCCGCCGCCGCCGAGGTAAGTGGAAAACAGCAGGCTGCTGTCTCCGGTTTCCAATGGATCGATTTTGGCCACAAATCCATCCGTACCGGTACTTCTTGATCCTTGATAGGCGTCCCGGGTGGGAAAGTCATAACTGTTGGTCTCTCCTCCGACGTGCATGTGGCCGTAAAAATCACAGGCTATGGCTTCGCCCCAATCCTGTCCGCTGCCGCCCAAGTAAGTGGAATAAAGCAGGCCGTCCCCGTCAGAAGTCAATTTGGTCACAAAAGCGGATGTGTACCCGGAAAGTGAATCTTGATAGGCATTCAGCGTCGGAAAGTTGCTGGAATACGTATGTCCCGTGACGCAGGCCCGATTGTTGTACAGAGCCACGGATTCACAATATTCCTGGCCTCCTCCTCCGATAAAGGTTGAATAATCGGCGCTGGTGCCGAACGTGGACAGCTTGGTCACAAATCCGTCCCAGGTTCCGCCGCCGAATGTGGTCTGATATGCCCCGGCTGTTGTGGGAAACCAGTCGCCGTCTTCAAACCGCCCGCCGGTAAAGCCGACCACAACGGCGCGGTCCATAGCTGCTACTTTTATATCCGTAGCTTCTTCATAATTACTGCCGCCGATAAAGGTGGAATAATAAGGATAACTTAAATCCGTGCGCTGGAAACAGAAAACAAAGGCATCCCCGATTCCCTTTTTGGTGGTCTGGAATGGAGGGCCGCCGGCGGAATAATTGGGGAAATCTGCGGAACTGGTCGAACCGCATATATAGATGAAAGCGCTGTTGCCGGCTATTGCGTTTGGATAATCGCCGTACGTACCTCCGATATACGTGCTGTAAACCAGGCTGCTGCCTGCGGCATTCAGGCATGTTGCGAATACATCGGTGCTGCCCTGGTTACTGCTCTTGTAAGCATCGGCTGAGGTGGGGAAATCGGTTGATTGGGTCGAGCCGGTGACCCAGGTATAATTGGCGTCGCAATAGAGGCCTTTACCGAGGTCATCCGAAGTCCCGCCTAAAAAAGTGGATACCAAAAGGTTTCCGTTCCCGTCGAACTTGCTGACAAAGGCATCCTTGCCGCCGTTGTGGGATGTGTCGTAGCCGAGATAGGCCGGAAAACCGGTGGATTCGGTGGTGCCGGTGACGGCCCATCCGGGGATTAAATAGTGAATGTCGTTGATATAATCAAAATTCCCTCCTCCCAAATACGTGGAAAAATGCAGGGCCGGATCGATCACCAGCGGAACTGCCGGATTATAGGAATCCAATTGGAAGCCGTACGCATTTTTGCCGGTCAGTATAAAATCACCATCTATCGGGGTAATGTTATCAGGAGTTGATTGATACAGCCGCGGCTCGGACTGCATGAGATCGCCAAAAGCTGTGGCCGCGACGAGCTGCCGCTCCTGAATCGATATGTTGTCAACGCCCTCATAAGATAATTGTATTTGGGACGGGTCACCGCCAGGGTTAACAATAAAATCATAACGGATGATATGGTTTTCCGTATACAGGCGCAGATCGATGTTGGGATAAACATCCCGGTATAGGATTTCACGGAACGTGGGTATCTGCGTAAACCATTTCTCAGGATTGTTTCCTTTCAGATAATTCATGTGCGCCTGATGCGATTTGATTCCTCGAATCTCCGGGGACTCAAGAGTGTTTTCAAGGTTCAGACGTATGACCAGGCGTTCCTTT
>CAYRTV010000380.1:0-2895 GCA_964427225.1 uncultured Eubacteriales bacterium | reverse complement strand
ATTCCTTCCAGGGTGGATAAGAGAATCCTTTTCACAAAGGCGTTTAACGGAACATCCTGTCCGTCGACTTTCACTTTTATTGTCTTTTTTGTTTTTTCCATTGTCCCTCCAAAAAATTGACAATTTCATTAATATCCTCGGTTTGAAAAACCGGAACCGCCGCTTTAAACTCAAAATCCGCCGCTACGGCAATCCGGTTAGAAATTTCCGGAAGCAAGTCCTCCGATACGTCCTTTCTAATAACTTCAATTTTTGGTATGCCCGCTTCTCTTTTTCCACCTTCCAGCAGCACCCAATCCATATGAGAAAAAGCTGAGTGGATTAAGGAAAGAATGGAATCGCCGGGCTCGCGTTTCCGGTGCAGAAATAACCTGTTCCCGCTGACCGCCATAACTCCGTCTGCTCCCGCCTTAGTAAACTTCCAGGTATCACGTCCTTTCCCATCGAGGCTGAATCCATGCCCGGTGTGTTTGACCACCCCCACGGCTGCACCCCTTTGCTTCAATTCCCGGACGATATGTTCGACCAGAGTTGTTTTGCCGGTATTGGAATGCCCCACAAAGGCAATGAGCTTCATTCCATCACAAGCCTAAGTCTTTATCAATATCCTGCATAGCCTGCAGGCTGATGCGGATCAGTTCATCTTTGCCCATCCCGGTATGTTTAATCTGCTCGATATCTTCCCGTTTAGCTCCGCGGGCAAAGCTTTTCTCCTGATACCGGCGCTGAATAAAACCTTCATCCACATTTTTAATTTTCTTGGAAGGATGCATTAGAGTGGCGGCAACAATCAATCCAGTGAGAGGATCTGCCGCGTAAATACACCATTCCATCTCATTGTTACAAGGCACCCTTCCGGCATGAGCCTGGATGGCCCGCAAAATATCCGGATCTATATCATACTCCCGCAATGTCTCCATCGATTTCTCCCCATGATGTTCGGGATTATCTGTGGTCATCTCATAATCAATATCATGCAGAATGCCGGCCAGACCCCATTTATCCGGATCTTTATCGAAATGTTCAGCTAATGCCCTCATACAGGCCTCAACGGCTAAACAATGCTTGAATAAATTTTTATTTTTCAGATGTTTTTTCACCAGCGTTACGGCTTCGTCACGATTCATAATTTTTCTCCTTTCTTGCTTTTTCCTTTTGCAGGCAGAATCAAATAATAAACCTGATTCTGTGCGTTTTCTTTGGCATCCTTAGCCTTTACGATGATTTTATAGGCGCCGCTTTTCTCCGGAAACCAGGCCCAGGAGCTCTCTTCTGAAAACGGCTGTATCACCTCGGCGGACTTTCCCACGGGCATAAACAACACCGGCCAGCAGCCGAATGACAGGGGGACAAACCTCTGCAGAGAAAATTCATATTGCGGCAGGTGAAATCCAACTGCCCGGGCAGTGACATCAATGTTTTGGTTGACCGTCTGCGGGGAACTCTGCGTGGTTTCTACCGCCACATACACCGCTTTCTTTAAAAAAAGCAACTCGCTTTCATCCCGGTCATTATAAAAGACCGTCACCAAAAGATAGGGGTCATTCCAAACCGGATTTGATTTGATCTCTTGCGGAGCGGTAAATTCCCCAGCTGTCCCGCCCATCAATTTTTCAAATCCCAGCAGTTTCGGAGAAGCGGAGGCCACCACCACTTTATCCGGGGTAAGCAGAGGAGAATACGTTGTCCGGGATGGTATTTTCCGCCACCACTTCATGGTGCCGTTCTTTTTGTTATAGCAATAGAGAACATTGTTTCCGGATGTAAGGTAAAGATTTTTTTTCCCCAATGCTATTGGAGCGAAAATACCGCCGCCGGTTTTCACTTTCCATTTAATTTTTTTTTCCTTCCAGTCGACAGAATAGATGTATTTATCTGCGCTTCCGAAATACACACGCCGGCCTTCCACAGCCACGGCATCTTGAATTTCTCCGCCGGATTCAAAACGGGCCGCTTCTTTCCCATTTCGATCTATAACGAACAATATTCCTGATTCATTTCCAAAAAAAATGTGGTCCTGAAAAATCCGGGGGGTCGACCGGATATTTCCTCCGGTCTCAAACGACCACACTAAATCTTTATCATCCGCTCCCCTGGCCTCCAGCATACTTCCGCTGCTGAAATAAACAACACCGGAATCTTCCAGGATACCGCCTTTGGCGGAGCCTCCGACCGCAATGTCCCACATTTCTTCACCTGTATAATTCAATTTCCGCAAGAGATTATTTTGAGATACGGCGTAAATTCCGGACTCTCCCAAATACGGCGGGCTTCCCCAGGAAGATTGAATCTGGTGACTCCAGACCTCCTTTCCGGTCTCCTGATTCAAACAATATAACCAGCCTTCCCTTGTCGTGATGTATAAACGCCCCTCCCGGACGGCAATGCGCCCGGCATTCATGCCGGGAAATACATGCCGTTCGGCGATTTCAAGCGGGAAAATAAGTCCGGAGGGATAGGTTTCGGTATCCGGCTTTTTATTGACTGCACAGCCGGCCATGAGCAGAATGGAAAGGTATACGACTAACTTCTTCATAAAACACCTTGGCCTGGTCTGGGAATAAAACAGGCTTATTTTAGCATTTTTTTCCAGCCAACCTCAATCTTTACATCGAGGAAACAAGGTGCTACTATGATTTTTCGATCATGATCAACTACATCTTACTCTACAAGATCCGCAAGAAAATCAAGAATATGCTGAAAGAAAAAATCGTGGATGATGAGCTGGCGACAACCGAAAAATCATGTATCGGCTGTTTAGCCGATGACCTGAGTTGGGAAATCTACTATTTAATTAAAGATGAGAAGAAAGAAAAAAGGAAAGAGTGAGGAGTAAAGAGTGAAAAGATGCGGCTGTCTGCTATTTACTTTTCCTTTTCTTTTTTCAGCTTCCGC
>CAYRTV010000379.1:0-2906 GCA_964427225.1 uncultured Eubacteriales bacterium | reverse complement strand
CCAGTAATCGATATTCCATTACTTCCTCCTGTAATCATAATTGATTATCTTGTCAATCAAATCCATTCCCCCAACTTTATCAGCCCATTCTTTGTAAACTTTCCGAGAGGCCTCCAGAAATGCCTCTCTTTCCGGATATGTAATCACAACCCCTTCTTCTTCCAGTACTTTAAGCGCCCGGTCCTCTTCCTCGCTATACCACTGCCGCTCTTTCCGGATCATCTCCGCCGCCGCTTCATCGACAATGATTTGAAATGCTTCCGGCAGACGCTCATAAAAAACCCGGCTCATGACCACATATTCGATAAGATGAATCCATCCGGCTTGAGCCCAGTAATTGGCAGGCTCATAGAATTTTTTGGATAAATAATTGGTGTTGGCGGCTTCGGCTCCGTCAATCACTCCCTGTTCGAGAGCCGTATACAGCTCGCCATAGGCCATGGGCATGGGATTGGCGCCAAAAGCCTTGAAAGCTGCCAGGTGCAGAGGGTTCTCCATGGTTCGGATCTTAAGCCCCCGCATATCCGCCATGCTGTTTACCTTTTTGCTCACCGTCATTATATGCCGCACTCCGGCATCAAAAAAACCCAGCAGATGGAATCCCCGCTCGGCAAAAGCCGGGCGCAGGCCCTCCCCTATCTCGGAATCGAGAACCCCATAAAAATGCGCTTTATTTTCAAATAGAAACGGCAATTCAAATATATTCACTTCCCGTACAAAACCAGCCATAACACTGGCAATATTACTCATCTCCACTGTGCCCAGCTGAATGCCTTCCAGCACATCCCGCTGGTTGCCCAGCTGGTTATTTGGGTATATCTGAACCTTCAGCCGCCCGGAAGTCCGGTCTTCGACCAGCTTTTTAAATAATTGTCCCGCCCGGACCTGCGGCTCCTGCGGATTCTGGCTGAAGCTGGCTTTAATCACATAGGTTTTCTCTCCGCCTTGACGGCAGGCCTGCCCCAGGCAAAGTAATCCCATGAAAACAACTGCCAACAATATCTTTATTAATCTCATTTAGCCGCCAATTTCGGTATCCACATAAACGTTTCGGGAAAGTAAGTCACTATGAGCAAAACCACCACCATCGCCGCCATAATCGGAATGATTTTGGGTGTAACATGCCGTATTTTTCGTCCGGAAATCCCGCAGGAAACAAACAGAGTCGCTCCGTAAGGAGGTGTGATGTATCCGATAGCCAAATTCACAGTCGCGATTATTCCAAAATGGACAGGGTCCACCCCAAAGCTCTGCGCCACTGGAAAAAGAATCGGCATAAAAACAATTATAGCGGAAAAACTCTCCATAAACATGCCTATTATCAGCAGCACAATATTAAGCAGAATAAAAAACATGACATCGCTTTGAACCTTGGCCATGAGAAAAGCACCCAATTGATCCGGCAGCTGCTTGACTGTAATCAGCCAAGCAAATAAAAAGGCCGTACAGGCAATAAACATCACCACGCATGCCGTTTCTGAGGCCTTTATGAAAATCTGAGGCAGGTCCCGTATTTTTATTTCCCGGTAGACGAAAATGCCTACCAGCAGTCCATATATGACCGCCACACCGGCGGCTTCAGTGGCGGTAAAAATTCCGCCTAAAATACCAAACAGGATAATAAAAGGCATGCCCAGCCCGGGAAGCGCTTTTTTTCCGGTTCGAAGGATCTCACGGATTTGGAATTTTGATACAGCCACATAAGCTTCTCCTCCTTTCCGGGCATGGAAATAGGCGACCACCATCAAGCCGATGCCGACGGCAGTACCCGGAATAATCCCGCCTAAAAATAGAGCAGCCACCGAGGTGTCCGTGATGTAACCGATGAGAATCATCAAAATGCTGGGAGGAATGATCGGCCCGATAGCCCCGGCCGCTGCAATCAAAGCCGTGGCAAAATCCATGTCATAGCCCTTTTTCCGCATAGCAGGCATCATAATGGAGCCGACAGCGGCTGTGTCAGCTGTCGACGAGCCGGAAATGCCGGCAAAGATCATTGAGGCCATGACCGACACCATTGCCAAACTCCCCCGGATAAAGCCGAAACATGCACTTGAGAAGGCCACAATCCGCCGGGAAATACCGCCCTGGTCCATCAGCCTTCCTGCCAGCATAAAAAGCGGTATGGCCATTATCGGCCAAGAGTCCAGAGCTGTAAACATGCGCTGCGGCGCCAGAACCAGCGGCAGGGTATTGTCGGATAAAAGGGCAAAAACGGATCCCACTCCCAAAGCAAAAGCAATCGGCATTCCCAAGAGAAGCAAAACCAGAATGGATAAAAATAAGACCAGCACGCTGCTATTTCTCCGTCAACTCTTCTGTTTTAAATCCCAAAACCCGGGCGGTTTTCAGCACCGCTTCCATCAGCATTAATACTCCGCTTAAAGGAAAAATCACATACACAAAAGACATCTTGATCTGCAAAGCCGGGGATAATTGATACCGCCCCGCAACCATTAGTTTCCATCCAAAAATAATAATGATGAGAATATAAAACACGACAAGAAGGTTTATAGCGATATTAATTCTCTGTTTAACCCTTTCGCTGAAATTATGCCCGAAATAATCGACAGCCAGATGACTTCCCTTGCGGATACAAATGGAAGACGCCAGCATAATGACCCAGACCTGGCAGTACCGGGCCAATTCTTCCGTCCAGGAAGGCGGATTGTTAAACAGATACCGGGCCATCACTTGATAAAACACTGATGCTGTCAAAACCGCAAACAAAAAAACAATCACGGCTTCCGTGGCTTTTCGAATAATTCGCATATTATTCGCCTGAAATATTAGTTAAAAAATGTCCTGAAATTCTAATCATGCTTTTACGTAGTAAATAGTAAAGATTGAAGAGTAAAGAGTAAAGAGAAATGTATATATCTTATTTACGGACGGCAAAAACAGCT
>CAYRTV010000378.1:0-2927 GCA_964427225.1 uncultured Eubacteriales bacterium | reverse complement strand
CCTCTTGCTTGTATTTGGGATTGTACACGTCAAGGCCGCCTTCCTCAAGCAGCCTCTCCACCTGATTTTCTTTTTTGGGCCGCGTGTTGATCACATACCATCTTTTCATCCGTTCTCCCCGCTATTAAAAAAACTCCGGTATAAGGCCGGCCTCCGGTCGGGTATAAAAAAACGCCGGGCCGTACATTCGAGGGACTGTTTTATATCCAAATCCGCATACAAAATGGCATCCTTGCCGGATGGAGCCTGGGCCAATATCCGGCCTTCCGGATTCACCACAAAAGAATCCCCGGCAAAATGGAGATGATCTTCTCTTCCGACCCGGTTGACCAAAGCTGCGAAGTATCCGTTTTGAAAAGCAGCCACGCGAAGCTCAGCCTCAAATAAACCATCCGGCCATTCCCCTACAGCCCCGGCCTGCGGGATTATCACCAGTTGAGCTCCCTCCAGAGCAAGATTGCGCATATATTCCGGAAAATGACGGTCATAGCAAATGGCGATGCCGATGCGTCCAACAGAAGTATCATAGACAAAACGCTGATTATTTCCGAGATTATAATATCCCTTTTCATAAAATCCGAGGCCGTTCATAACATGCGCCATCCTGGTCACACCTAAAATCGTACCATCCGCATCAATAACAGGAGAAGCATCATAAGTGTTGTCGCCATCCCGTTCGAATAAATTCAGAACAGTTACAATCCCGTGTTCCCGGGACAGCCGGGTGAATACATCCGTCATGGGCCCGGGTACCGGTTCCGCTTTCTTCAAGTCATCCGCTGCGGCCGGTTTCTGGGGATAGAAATATGTCAATCCCAGCTCTGCATAAGCTACCAGTTCCGCACCGTTTTCAGCGGCGCTTTTAAATGCTTGAACTCCCCTGGCCAGATTATCGGCATGATCAGAAACAGAATGCTGTTGAATAAGTGCAATTTTCATTTATCGGCTCCTATGTTAAGCGTTATTATCGTAAACTCAAGCTATAAATTCAAGGTCCGAATGCCTTCAGTTTAGGAATGGTCTTCAGGATTTGGCCGATAAAAACCGGTATCAGCCCGAGACCCATGGCATAAGACCATTGTCCGGCTGTAAGAGAAGCTGTTCTCAGGGCATCAGACAGCCCCGGAAGATAAATGGCGGCGGCCAGCAGGCCGATACAGATACCGACAGCACCCCAAACATAAGGATTGCGGGTAACTTCATTGCTGATAAGCGAAGAGCCGGTGTCCCGCATATTAAAAGCATGAAAGACGGAGGCGAATCCCAGAGTGATAAAAGAAAAAGTGACCGCTTGGTCCGTGCTCATTTCCAGAATGGAGCTTCCAATAAAAACCGCTCCCAAAACCGCCAAGGATATCATAAAACCATAAACCGCGATTCCTGCCCACCGCCCCGGAGTCAAAACCGGCTCATCGCTATCTCGGGGCGGTTTTTCCATGATTTCCGGATTTCCTTTCCCTACACCCAGCGCCAACGCCATGAAAACATCCGTCACCAGGTTTAAAAACAGAATCTGCAGCGGGCGGACCGGGAGCGGGATGCTGAAAAAGGAAGCCAACGCCACGCTTAAAATCTTGCCGGCATTGGATGAAAGAAGGTAATAAATAAACTTCCGGATATTGCTGAAAATAATCCGGCCTTGCTGAACGGCTAAAACAATGGTGGAAAAAGAATCGTCCTGCAGAATCATATCAGAGGCTTCTTTAGCTACTTGAGTCCCCCGTTTGCCCATGGCGACCCCGATATCAGCTTTTTTGAGTGCCGGTGCATCATTGACTCCGTCACCGGTCATGGCCACAATTTCACCGGCATCCTGCTGGATTTGAATCAATCTCAGTTTTTGAGCCGGACTAACCCGGGCAAAAATCGATGTATTGAGAATTTTTTTTCGGTTTTCATGGTTATCCTCCGAGAACTCCTTTAATTCCCGGCCTTCCATAACCCGGGACATATCTGCATCCAGTTCCATGCTCTCGCCTATTTTTAAAGCGGTTTCAGCATGGTCGCCGGTGACCATAACCACCCGGATTCCGGCTTGTTTGCATTTCTTAATTGCCTGCCGCGCAACATCCCGCGGGGGATCCATCATTCCGGCCAAACCCAAAAATACCAGATTCTGATAAGGATCGGCGTCCACGCTTGATTCCGTCTTTTCCGCTAAGGCGATGATTCTTAGACCCTGGGCGGCCATTTCATGATTTTTGGACATCCAGTTCTCTTTTTGATCTTTGTTGAATGACCGGGTGTCTTCCGCGGTTTTTATCCGGCTGCAGCGGTCCAGCACCGCCTCCGGCGCTCCCTTAACCGCGACCAGGTGTTCACTCTCTTTTTGATGAAAGGTTGCCATCAGCTTGATTTCCGGATCGAAAGACACCTCTCTTTTTTCGGGAAGAGAGGACAGTAAATCCTCCCGCTTTACATCAAAACGAGCCCCGGCTTCCAAAAGAGCGATCTCCAACGGCTCTCCCATGGATTGTTCCTCGGGATCATCGGAAAGATCGGCATTGTTGCACAGAACGCCCACTTTCAAAACGTTCAGGACCAGTTCATCCGCACCCTTGTCTTCTTTCTCAATATCCACTTGCCCCGAGGCGGTCTGTACGGCCTTGACCTGCATGCGGTTTTCAGTGAGGGTCCCGGTTTTATCGGAAAAAATTACGGTCGTCGCACCCAGGGTTTCCACTGAAGAAAGTTTGTTGACCAGGGCATTGTTCTGAACCATCTGCCAAACCCCCCGGGCCAAACTCAATGTTGCCACAATGGGCAGCCCCTCGGGAATGGCGGCAATAGCCAAAGCCACTGCTGTTTCCAGCATAAAAACCATATCCCGCCCCGCCGCCCAACCGGTGAACGCCCCTACCGCCCTAATACCCAATGTAGCCCCAAACACGCCATGCCCCCTTTGCTTTCGACGCTGTTCAAGGGGA
>CAYRTV010000377.1:0-2928 GCA_964427225.1 uncultured Eubacteriales bacterium | reverse complement strand
AATTGAATATATACCCTCCTGAGCAGGGGATTGGAGTAATGAATAAAATGAAGTCCGTGCTGGGTATGAATCATTCAAAACCGCCGGTCCCGGCCCGCGGCTGTCCGGGCGTAAAAACCAGCCACCCCGCCATGCGTGTGGATAATGTCAAAGTGATGCCGCTGAAAAATTCTTTGTAAGCGGATTCTCGTTTTCAGCCGGAATTTCCGGGAAAGAGCAGCCGGAAAATGAGGGATTCCCCGCTTTTTTAATTCATCAACCAGAGGGCCTGACTCAGCCGTACAAACGGATATCTGAAATTCAGCTTCAGGAAGAAAATCAACCAGGGACAGCAGATTTATCTGCCCGCCTCCCAGAAATGCTTTATCGATCATTTCCAAAACCCGCACCTGCTTCATCATTTCTCCTTGAGCAGCCGCCGGTACCAGGAACGCAGATGTTCTTTTTCTTTCCACCGGCCGCTTAGACTCAATCCTGCATATTCAAGATAAAAATAAAGTTTTAAGCCGGCCCGGGATATCCAATGATTGTGCTTTTTATAAAAATAAAGCTGACTGGACCGGTAGTGAAGCCGGCTTTCCATTTTCATTGCTTCCGTACTGGCGCCCCCTTGATGAAATACCAATGAGGACGGAACATAGCGCAGCTTCCAGCCCAAATCATGGAAGCGGAAGCATAAATCAATATCCTCAAAATAAAGGAAAAAATTTTCATCAAACCCGGAAGACTGATTCCATGCTTCCCTGCGGACCATTAAACAGGCTCCGCTCAGCCAACGCACATCCTTCCCCTCCTTGTTTCCCCGCATCCGGGTTGCGGATAAGCGATTTCCCAGTACCTTTTTCCACAGTTCGGAAAAAAAATGTATTTTATCACCCCAAGAAACCTGCAGCTCGCCCTGCTCCCCCACCAAAGCCGGGCCTGCCGCCGCCGTCTTTTTTTCTTTTTCAAATTCCTCAAAAAGGCGTTCCAGCGCGCCGGGATAGACCACCGTGTCGGTATTCAGAAATAAAAAAAAGCGGCCCTTAGCCACTGCCGCGCCTTGGTTGTTGGCGGCGCCGAATCCTAAATTTTTAGCATTTGTGATCACATTTACTTTGGGGAAAAAAGTCCGCATGAATTCCCGGCTGCCGTCAGTGGATGCATTATCCACGACCAGAATCTCCTTTTTTTCGTTCGGCAGGGATGTCACCACAGCGGTCAGACAGCGCTGCAGCAGATCGCGGCCGTTATAATTAACTAAAATAACCGAGAGGAGTGGTTCCGGGATGTCCGGCATGTTCAATCTCCAAGCAGGGACTCTATCCGGACAGCCCATTCCTCAGCCGCTTTTTTCCAGGTGAATTTGTGTTTCTGTTCCAAAAAATGATTCATTTTTTCCCTGAGAAGTTTATCATCCGTTATCGCCGATATCAATGCCTCCGCCACCGGCGTCGTCCGGATATCATTCACCATAACAGCGATGTCCGGATAGATTTCCGCAAGCGCTGTCCGGTTCAAAAGTACCGGGAGAGTTCCGCAGGCTAATGCCTCCATGGGAGGCAGGCCGAAACCTTCATATTCCGACAAATAGGCAAAAACGTCCAAAGCGGAATAAAAGAAGGACAGTTCCCGATCATCCAGCTCAGGGTCCCAGCGAATCCAGGGGCGGTCAAGCAAAGCCGGAATATTTTGCGGGGGCCGGGTCAAATCTTTTCCCACCACATACAGGGCCGCAGGTATCTTCTCCCGGATCTTTTCCACCGCCGCGACCAGCAAAGGGATATGGCGCCGGTTGAAAATTGAACCCAAAAACCCAATAATTTTCTCTCCTCCAAAGCCTTTTTCCTTTTTCCATTTCCGGACACCGTCGGAAGCCGCCGGCCGGAATGTATCCGCCACTCCATGATAAGATACCTGGACTTTTTCCGGATTGACCGGGAAATGACTCAGAATTTCATTCCGGGAAAAATGAGAAACCGTCATCACGAGGGAGGCTTTTTTCAAGCTTTGTGCCGTCAAGAATTTCCTTTTCAGGGCGTCTTTGCGGGAAAACCAGCTGGGGTGGGCGACAAAGGATATGTCGTGCTCCAGCAGTATGGAGGGGCCCTTAAACCGCACTGGCAGTGTGTAGTTGGGAGCTAAAAACAAATCCCATCGCGTTTTCCTTAATTGACCCATCAATATTCGGTTTTGCCAGCAAAAATAACCGCCCGCATAGGGAATAACCCGGGTATGAATATTGGTTATTCCGGCATAACCAGGGACATCCCGCCGTGTCAGCACCAGAAACTCGTGCGGGACCAAAGCACTCAATTCCATCAGCAGATTATGAATGACTCTTCCCGCGCCCGTTGATACCGGACCGATCTCGTATCCGTCCACAATGATCATCATGTTTGTTCCGCCGTTTCCAAATGCAATTCTTGTGTCTGCCGGGCCGCATCGGCCCAAGTGAATTCCCGGCAGCGGTCCCGGCCCGCTGAAATAAGCTTTTCCCGGACTGTTTTATTCTGCAAACCCTGCTGAATCATGTGCGCCATTTCATCAGAATCGCTCGGGTTAAAGTATAAAGCCGCTTTACCGGCGATTTCCGGAATGGCAGCTGCTTCAGACGCCGCCACCGGGACATGGCAGGCCATAGCCTCTAAAAGCGGAAGGCCGAAACCTTCACAAAAAGAAGGAAAAACAAACAGGCCTGCGCCCCGGTAAAGAGAAGGAACATCCTTGCGGGGAACATATGGGAGCAGTTTCACCCGGGGAAAAAGCCCGTTTTGCCGGATTTTCCGCTGAATGACCGGTGTGTCACCACCCGGTTTTCCGGCAATGACCAATGCAGGATCCGGAATATTCCGGCCCGCCAGGCTGAACGCCTCCAGCAGTCCGGGAATGTTCTTCCTCGGTTCTCCCGTGCCAATATAAAAAATATACCCGGGGGTCAGCTTATAT
>CAYRTV010000376.1:0-2935 GCA_964427225.1 uncultured Eubacteriales bacterium | reverse complement strand
ATGGCCTCTTTTATTTTTTCCGGGGCTTCATAGGTCAAGTCCCATGTGAATGGGTTCAATCCTTTCTTGGGTTCGATTTTATCAAAAGTCCGCACAACATTATCATCTGAATCCAGGATTTCTATTTTCAAGGACTCCGGTTTCTCTTGCAGGTAATAATAGGCGGATAATCTGGAAACCGTTCCCCGGACCTGAGTCCTGTAAGCGCTTTCCGGTTGAAAGAGGAGTGCTTTTTGTGTTTCCATACCGGGTTCCAGCTGCTTGGGAAGGGATGTGTCATCCAGAATCCAGAAGGCACGGCCTTGGGTGGCTATGACCAGATCTTGCTGGTGAAACCGCATATCCGTAATCGGTGTTATGGGAAGATTGAGCTGAAATTCCTGCCAGTTCTTGCCGTCATCAAAGGAAATAAACATGCCGAATTCCGTGCCTGCATACAAAAGTCCTTTTCGTTCCGGGTCTTCCCGGACTGCGCGCACAAAATAATTCTCAGGAATGCCGTTTTGTCCATTTGTAAGAAGGTCCCAGGATTCGCCGTAGTCATCCGTCCGGAAAATATAGGGACGAGAATCATTATCCCGGTAGCGGTATACAGCCATAAAGACCCGTCCGGGATATTTGGAAGAGACGTCGAACATATTGACGGTCCCTTCCTTGGGCATATTTTTGGGAGTAACATCGTCCCATTTTTCCCCGCCGTCCCTGGATACATGGACCAGCCCGTCATCCGATCCGGCCCATAGCACACCTTTTTCCAACGGTGATTCTTCAAAGGCAAAAATCGTGCAGTAGGTCTCAATACCAGTGCAGTCGTTCTGAATGGGGCCTCCGGCCCGTCCCAGGTAGGCATCGATGTTTTGGGTCAAATCAGGACTGATCACCTCCCAGGTTTGGCCTTGGTCCGTGGATTTGTGCACATAATTGGAGGTGATATACAAGATATCGGGATCATGCGGAGAGATCCGGATGGGATAATTCCATTGGAATCTGTATTTCAAATCGCGCCCGGCGATGGCGTCATGGAGTTCCGGATACGCATTGATGCTCTTAATGTGTCCTTTTTCTCTGTCCAAACGGGACATTATGCCGATGTAGTTTCCCGCATAGATGATATCCGGATCCCGGGGATCTACCGCAATATGACCGCTCTCTCCGCCGCCGACGGCTTCAAAATGCTGCCGCGGGCTTCCCTGACTGGATATGGCGATAGAGGAGTTATCCTGCTGGCAGCCATAGACCTTATAAGGGAATTGATTGTCCACTTCCACCCGGTAGATTTCGGCTGTGGGCTGGTTGCTCTGGGTGGACCATGAGCGCCCGCCGTCATAGGTGACATTGGCTCCGCCGTCATTGCTCTGCACCATGATGTCCGAATCCGTGGGATTGATCCAGAGGCAGTGGTTATCGCCGTGAGGCGTCCGGATCCGTTTGAAATCCTTGCCGTCATTCAAGGATTTATAAAAGCCGGTATTGAGCACATAAACGGTGTGTTCATTTACGGGATCGGCGAAAATACGGGTATAATACCAGGCTCGCTGGCGGAAACGGTGGTCCCGGTTGATTCTGGTCCATTTTTCACCGCCGTCTTCGGACATATAAATCCCGCCCTTTTCTTCTTTTTCCGCCTCTTGAATCACCCAAATGCGCTGAGGATTCACAGGCGAAACCGCCACCCCGACACGGCCGACTACTCCAGTGGGGAGGCCGCCTTCAAGTCGCGTCCATGTCTCGCCTCCGTCGGTCGTTTTATAAACTCCGCCGTACTCTCCGCCGTCAATCAGGGTCCAGGGCTTGCGCTCCGCCTGCCACATTCCGGCGTAAATGATCCGGGGATTGGAGGGATCCATAACCATATCGATACAGCCGGTCCTGTCATTGATAAACAGTACTTTTTCCCAGTTTTGCCCGCCATCCATCGAACGGTAAACTCCTCTCTCCGGGCCGGGACCGAAAATATTTCCTAAAACAGCCGCATACACAATGTTACAGTCACGGGGATGAATCTGAACTTTTCCGATTTGGGCATCGGTTTTAAATCCTGTTAGTGTCCAGGTTTTTCCCGCATCGGTGGATTTATACATTCCGCGTCCGGTCGATATGTTTCCCCTCGGACTGGCCGAACCGGTGCCCACATAGATAACATTGGGATCGGAAGGCGCGACTTCCACCGATCCGATGGACGCCACCTTGAAAAAATCGTCAGAGATATTCGTCCAGTTTCTTCCACCGTCTGTGGTCTTCCAAACACCGCCACCGGTGGAACCCATATAAAAAGTATAAGGCTGGTCCGGAATGCCGGTTACAGCCGTGACCCGGCCGCCCCTGTAGGGCCCGATGAGCCTGAATTCCAGATTTTTATAGAGGACGGGATCGATCGTTTGATTCTTATCTTGAGTAAAAGATATCCCGCTGCCTAATAAAATAGCCCCGGTTAATAAAACTGAATAGAAAATCTTGCTTTTTTGAATAAGATTCATTGATAAGATTCCTTTCGTTGTTCCTTTTCGCGGCCTGGCCGCTAAAAAATCATTTAACTGCAAGTATTTCTGCCCGTTTAGGGGTAAAAATGATTATAAGGAAATTCTGCTATAAAATAAATCCCCCATCGGACTGCCGCGAGAAATCCATTAAATTCAATTCGCTATAAAAAATGAAACCGCGATTTTAAGCCTTAAATTGCTTTTATGGGGAGAAAAACGCAATATAAGAAAATATACGGCTGAATTATACATATTCAAAAAGGAGAATTTTATGAAAGCAAATGGAAAAATTGATTATGTTGAGCTGCCCGCCCGAGAGATGGAAGCCGCCAAACGTTTTTTCTCTGAAGTATTCGGGTGGACATTTGAGGATTACGGACCGGAATACACGGCTTTCGCCAATGCCGGCTTGGACGGGGGCTTCTATAAATCAGAAATGACCGCGAATTCCGCTA
>CAYRTV010000375.1:0-2953 GCA_964427225.1 uncultured Eubacteriales bacterium | reverse complement strand
TTAATCGCTGATAAAAAAGAAATGGCGAAAACATCGCAATTTTTTTATGAATAATCCAGGATAGAAAAAGATTTTCGGCTTAAAGCTGTATTCAAGCCGGTGAAAGACGATAATATGATGACTCTTACACAAGCTCCGCGGGATAAGCATTTAAAGATAGTTTCCATACAAGGCGGCACTGAAGTCCGGCGCCGTTTGTTTTCTTTAGGTTTCCATACCAATGATATCATTGAACTGGATTCAAAAAGCATTTTGCGCGGACCGGTTTTGATCCGCAATATAAATTCCAATTCAGCAGTGGCAGTCGGGCGGGGGATCGCCCAGAAAATTATGGTTGAAGTCATTGGCGAAAAAAAACAATAAATACCCGGATATTATTTTTATCGGCCAGCCCAATTGCGGGAAAAGCACTTTGTTTAATGCCGTAGCGGGATATAAGGCTGACACATCCAATTTTCCCGGCACTACGGTTGAACACTCCCATAGCCGGGTGAATGCGACCGGGAGAATTCTCAATATTATCGATTTGCCCGGGACGTATTCTCTTAATCCTTCCGACGAAGCCGAGAAGGTGGCTCTCCGTCATCTTTTCATAGAAAGGCCAAACCTGATAATCAATGTGGTGGACGCTTCAATTCTGGGCCGCAGCCTGGAAATGACTCTGGAACTGATTGAATTGGAATATCCGATGATTGTGGCCCTCAATATGTGTGACCTGGCCAAGAAAAAAGGAATTGAAATCGATGTCAAAAAGCTTGAGAAAAAATTGGGGATTCCGGTCATACCCACTGTCGCTCCCAAAGGGCAGGGATTGAAAGAGCTGATGGATAAAGCCATTGATTGCCTGGACGCCTGTCAGCGGGCACGCAGGCTTGAGTGGTCCCGGGATGTTGAATCTGCCATAAATAAAGTCGAAGAAGTGATCCCGGAAGAATTTCCTGTCGTCGCCAATAAAAGGTTCACTGCCATCAAGGCTATCGAGATGGAGAAAGTATCTTTCAATCGGATGCTCGATGTCATCAGTCCCGAACTGAGTCAAACGGTGCAGCGCAGCCGCCGGGAACTTGAAGAGGGCCATAATGTCCCTTCCTATGAAGTGATCGCGGCGGAGCGGCATCATCTGGCGATGAAAATTTTTGAGGACAGCTCCCGGATTCGGCGGGGTTCCCGGCGCAGCCCCCTGGAAAAAATCGACGACGTCATCATGCATCCCTTTTGGGGGTATATCATTCTGCTGGCTGTCTTTATCAGCTTTTTTTTCATTGTTTTCAAAGTGGCCAGCCCCCTTGAGGAATGGCTTTTAGGCCCGATTCAGAACCTGCGGTCCGCAGCCGGGAATATTTTCGGGGACGGTTTTTTGTTTTGGATTGCGGACGGCCTGCTGCAGGGATTCGGAGGCGGGGTCGCGATTGTTCTGCCTTATTTTATTCCGCTGCTTTTTTTGATGTCGTTTCTTGAGGATATCGGTTATCTTTCCCGGGTTGGATTTCTTATGGATACCTTTATGCATAAAATCGGGCTGCACGGAAAATCCGTATCTCCTTTTATTCTGGGCTTCGGCTGCAATGTCCCCGCAGTGGTCGCCACCCGTATCCTTGAATCAAAAAGAGACCGCATTGTCACCGCATTGCTGATTCCCTTTATTCCCTGTTCGGCACGCACAACCATTATATTGGCTTTAGTTGCTTTTTATCTGGGGCCGCTGTGGGCTTTGGGCTTTTATTTTGTCAATCTGCTGCTGGTCGGTTTGATTGGGAGAATCATATCCTGGTTTTTTCAAGCCCCTTCTCCCGGACTCATCCTGGAGATTCCCTCCTTGAAGCTGCCGTCGCTTAAGAATATTTACCACAAAACCTTGTTTCAATTGAGATCTTTTGTGCGTTTTGCCTGGCCGATCTTGATTGCGGGCAGCATGGTTCTGGGAATCATGCAGTTTGCCGGCGCCGACCGAATTGTCAATCTGATTCTCTCCCCCTTGGTTGAGGATTTGCTGGGGCTTCCCCAGGAGCTGGGGGTTACCCTGATCTTCGGCTTTCTGCGCAAAGAATTGTCATTGATCATGATGCTGCAGGCGCTGGGTGTCGATTACCAGAATCTCATGACCGTTGTTTCTCAGCAGCAGCTGCTGATATTTACGGTTTTTGTCAGCTTTTTTATTCCTTGTTTGTCAACGGTAGCGATTATTTGGCGTGAAGTCGGGAGAAAATGGGCGCTGATTTCCATGGGATTGAATACTTCCGTTGCGGTTTTGTTGTCATTGATTATTCGTTTGGTCATGAGCTTCTAAGCTCATGCCGTCCAGCTTTTCTTTCAGATTACGGGCCGCCATTTTCCCGACTAGGGAACGCAGGTCATCTTCAGGAGCCAGTTTAATTTCATCCAATCCGCGGTATTTTCTCAAAAGGGCTGACTTGCGCCGGGGTCCGATTCCCGGAATATGGTCTAAAAGCGATCCTAAACTTTTTTTTGTCCGCCGCTGCCGGTGATACGTGACAGCAAACCGGTGGGCTTCGTCCCGGACAAATTGGAGCAGCCGCTGGGCGGAAGAGGCGGGATCCAGCTGAATTCCGTTCCGGTGCCGCCGGCTGAATAGGGTCTCTTCGCGCTTAGCAATGGAAATAACGGGACGGTCGCCGAGCCCCAATACCTTTAAGGCAGAGCGCGCGGCATTGAGCTGTCCCTTGCCTCCGTCGATAAGGATTAAATTGGGAAGCGGCCGGGTTTCATTTTGTAATCTTGAATACCGCCGGCGGACCACCTCCGCTATGCTGTGAACGTCATCCGGTCCGGAGACGGAGCGGATTCTGTATTTGCGATAGGCGTCTTTCCGGGGACGCCCCTCTTCAAATACCACCAGAGAGCCTACGGACTCGTCTCCTCCGGTATTGGAGATATCAATACCTTCGATGACGGAAGGATATTCCGGCAGATTGAGTTTTTCCTGAATCTGATG
>CAYRTV010000374.1:0-2965 GCA_964427225.1 uncultured Eubacteriales bacterium | reverse complement strand
GGAAATCTGCAGGTAAGTACGGATGGAGGAAATGCATGGACGAATCTGACCAGCCGGTTTTATGATGACAGAGGGCGCCCTAAGGGTAAAATCGAAGGAGAACGCATTCTTTATGATCATTGGATCACAAAAGTGGAGCCGTCCGCTCATAAAAAAGAACGCTGTTATGTCGCCTATTCCGGGTACCGGACCCACGATGAGGATAACTCATATATATTCGTGACCGAAGATATGGGCCGCACCTGGACGGATTTGAGCCAGGGAATGATGAATCCTGTTCGGGATTTGGAAGAAGACCCGGATAATGAAGATGTGCTGTACCTGGCTACCGATTACGGTTTATTTGTGAGTATCGACCGGGGACAAAATTGGATGCAGATGAACCCGGACGCTCCGGATGTCATTGTGATGAGTATTGATATCCAGAAGCGCGAACGGGATATGGCGGTGGGAACCTATGGGCGCGGTATATACATCATGGATATTTATCCTTTCCGGGAGTTGACCAGCGAGGTTCTGAATAAACCCAATCACTTGTTTACCGTTCAGGATATCGTTAAGTGGAATATGGTTGAAAGAAGAGGCCAGCGATATGGAGAATTCGCCCGGGTGACCAATCCTCCTCTAGGCGGGCATATCTATTATTATCTGAAAGAGGACTTTGACTCCGCAAAGCTTCTGATCAGGGATGCGGCCGGGGAATTGGTACAGGAAATGGCGCTGAAATCCAAACCAGGGCTGCATAAAGCCTTCTGGAATCTGCGGGAAAAAGGCGAGGAAGACAGCCGGCGCCGCAGCGGCGCTGTGGTTGGTCCTGGAACCTACCAAGTCATTTTTCAGGTAAATGAAGAAGAAGTCATGCGGCAGACACTTTCCGTCAAGCCCGATCCGGCATTTTGAATGCACCCTAGGAGCTGTTAGCGGTTTCTCTGATTCCGCTTTTCCGTTATAATAGATTGTCGCCGAGTTAAACGGCGGCCTCACGAATTAGGAGTATAAGCCGGTGGCTTTAAAAGATATATCAGGCAATCAGCGTGTTAAAAGTATTTTGAGCAAGGCTTTAAAGAGGGGACGTATACCCGGCGCCATGATGCTCTCCGGACCTGCAGGAGTGGGAAAGAGAAATACCGCGCTGGTGGTCGCCAAGGCTCTTAATTGCCTGAATAATAATGACGACGCTTGTGAAAACTGCGCCCATTGCCGTGCGATCAATAAGAATATTTTTCCGGATGTGTTGGAAATAAAACCCGAAAAAAATGTGATGAAAATCGAACAGGTCCGGGAATTGAAGCAAATCGTTTATCTGAAACCGATGTCGGGCCGAAAGAAGATTTTCATTATCAATCCCGTCGAATCCATGAATGCAGAAGCGGCCAATTCCATCTTAAAGGTTCTGGAAGAACCGCCGGAATTCTCCCATCTCATCCTTTTGACGGAAAATCCTTTTCGGGTGCTGTCGACGATTAAGTCGCGCTGCCAAAAATTGACATTTACCCCTGTATCCCGCGCTGATATCCAAAAGGCCCTGCTGGAAAAAGGGTTGGATATAAAAAAGGCGCGAATTCTGTCGCTGATGTCCCGGGGTAATTTAAGGCAAGCTTTGGACTTGGACTGGAAAGACGCCCAGCAGGAGCGCCGGAATGCTTGGAAACTATTTGTTTCTTTTCGGGAGAAACAAAATGCCGCCGCTTTTTTTAAAAAATATTCCCAATATTCCCGCAGCAAACTCAATGAGGAATTTGAAGGCCTTTTGGAAATACTGGCTTCTTTTGTGCGCGATTTAATTTTATTGAAAACCGGCGGAGATAAGAATTTAATGATGAATCCCGATTTGCAGCGCCAATTGGAAGCCCAACTGGAGTCAGGGAATGAACAAGGTTTTCTTAAGTTGCTGGAACATGTGGACAACGTTATTTTCTCTCTCCAAAAAAATCTCAACGTCAAGATTGTCATGGAATCCATGGCATCTCAATTAATGGATAATTATTATGCCTGAAAATACTGTGTATGTTTTTTCTGAACGTTTAGAGAAGTTTATGCGGGCTTCTCCAGGCGAAATCGAAGTCAAGCCGGGCGATTTTTGCATCATTGAATCAAGCCTGGGAGGCGAACTGGTTGAAGTAAAAAAAACTGCGGCCAGGGTTCGGCACTGCCCGAAGATCAATCAATATGCAGCAAAAGTAATACGCATAGCTTCCAAAGATGATATAAAAAAATTTGAGTGGATGCGGCGAAAAGAGAAAAAGGCCTTCGATTTTTGCCTGGACCGAATCCGAAAAAGAAACCTCCCTATGAAATTGGTGCGGGTTCATTATTTTTTTAATGAGAAAAAAGGAATTTTTTATTATACCGCTGACGGGAGAATTGATTTCAGGGCATTAGTCAAGGATTTGGCCAAAGAATTTAAGATGCGAATAGAAATGCGGCAAATTGGAGTCCGGGATGAAGCCAAGATGATCGGGGGAATCGGTGTCTGCGGACGGACTTTATGCTGCGCCAGTTTTATCAAAAATTTCGAACCGGTCACCATTCAGAAAGCCAAGAAACAAAAAATCGCCATCAATCCCACAAAAATTTCCGGTTTATGCGGACGCTTGATGTGTTGTCTCGATTTTGAAATGGAAAGCCGGGGCCGCATGTATCGAGATAATGAAGATAAAGTCGAAGAGGATTGAAGAGTACGGATTATTTCTGCTAGCGGACCGGGAATTGAATTTTACTTGACTCGGCGAGCAGAGTTCCCTGGGAAGAGAAAGCCTTAACCTGCCAGAAATAATTTTTCCCCGGAGTTAATTTTTCTTTTACTGATTCCGGGAGAGAAATGAAGTTGTTTTGAGTCGTTTCCTGCCATATCAATGTATGGTTGTATATCGAAATTTGATATTCGATGTTTTCTCCTACTTTTTCCCACTGGAATTGGGTGGGAATGGCATCTGTGATTAAAGTAATGGATTCGCCTCTTACG
>CAYRTV010000373.1:0-2976 GCA_964427225.1 uncultured Eubacteriales bacterium | reverse complement strand
CCGGTCACCACCGGAAAGAGCCGAAACGGCATGGCGGCAACGCTTGAAACCTGCGCCCTGCCCAACCTCGGATACCAGATCGACCGGTTTCTCGGGCCGGGTGAGATCGGACTTTTAACCGAATCCGGGTACCGGGAATTAAAGCCGCCGGAAGAGCGCCTGCAAATCTGCGCTTTCATGTGGGTCTATTACGGATTTCCAGCCTCCCATTATGAAAATATCAATGTGGAAATGGTCCGCAACCGCTGCGGCGCGGCTTTAGCCCGGAAGGAGACTGAAGAAATCGATTCCGTCGCCGGCATCCCCGACTCCGGCACCGGCCATGGCCTGGGATTCGCGGCCGAATCCCATATTCCATTTAAGCGCCCCTTTGTCAAATACACGCCCACCTGGCCGCGCAGCTTCATGCCCCAGGACCAAAAAATCCGCGACCTGGTCGCCACCATGAAGCTGATTCCGATAAAAGAACTGATTGAGAATAAACGGCTGCTTTTCTGTGAAGACTCCATTGTCCGCGGCACCCAGCTGCAGGATACCATTCAGCGGCTGTTCGCATCCGGCGCCCTGGAAGTCCACATGCGGCCGGCCTGCCCGCCGCTGGTCTATAAATGCAAATTCATTAATTTTTCCCGCTCCCGCTCGCAAATGGATCTGGCCGCCCGTAAAGCGATCGCCGATTTGGAAGGACCTGAGGCCGCCAAAAACGAAGACCTGTCCGCCTATACCCAGGCCGGCTCCCCGGAATATGAAGCCATGGTGGATAAAATCCGCGAACGGCTCGGCCTGACCAGCCTCCGCTATCAGCGCCTGGAAGACTTAGTGGCCGCCATCGGCTTGCCTAAAGACAAACTGTGCACCTACTGCTGGGACGGCGTGGAATAAAAGCCGTTATGTTGATTTGCGGCGGAAAAATCGTTTCAACCAGATCAGCAGTAGAAAAATGGGCAGATTGATTCCGCTTCCGGCAGCAACAGCGAATCCGATATTTTTCCCGGACAGCATCTCAATCCCCCAGCCGAACTGGTCGTCGTTTATAAGATAGGTCCAGGTGGAGGAAGGACCCTGAAGCTGGGCGCTTTCCAGGTCAATTTTATGCTTTTTGTCTCTAAGATTTTCAAACGTCTGAATGATATTGTTTTTGATCCTTGTCTGCATTTCCAGAAAAGCCGCTGTCACTTGTTTGCGGAATTCCTCCAGCGGCGTCTTGCCGCCGACGCTTACCAGGTGAATGCTCTCTCTTAAGTCCTGGATAAACGCGAGATGATCACTCCAGGCCGCATCTATCTCCAGCAGAATGATTCGCCCTTCCGGACAATATAGTCCCTATCCCGCGCCAGCAGGGCTTCGGCATGGACCGCGCAGTTGAGTGCGGTCAGGATGTTCGTATTCTCTTCGTCATACAGATTGCCGCAACCGAGTTTCTCTTCCGCCAGGGCAGCGCCCTCATCGGTGAGAAAGACATTCCGTCCTTCCGGATCGGTGTGATAATGTTTCTGCGGCTGCATGTTTTTGACCAACCCGGCCATAGACAGCCTGCGGTTGCGGATTTTATCAATAAACGCCTCTCTTGACATTCGCTTAATCCAGGCATATATTTCCGGGCATGTGGTGGGAAAACGGTTTTGTTCAGGTCAAAAACAACCTATTGCACTTAGGCGGCCAGGCGGCTTCCGCGATTGCGGAAAAATACGGTACACCTCTCTTTGTATATAGCCGCGAGCAGATGGCCGACAATTACGGAAAACTTCGAAAAATCTTTGAAAAACACCTCCCCTGCCCGGCCCGGATCTATTATGCCATGAAAGCCAATCCTCATCCCGGTATTCTGAAGCTCTTTAAGCAGGAAAACGCCGGCATAGATGCCGTCTCCCCCGGTGAAATCGAAGCCGCCCTGGAGGCAGGCTATCCGCAGGCGGATATTCTCTTTACCGGCACCAGTTTGAGCCGGGAAGATATGAGCCGGGTGCTCGCGTTCCAAAACATCATTTTCAATCTCGATGCCATGGAGCAGCTGGAAATGCTAAAAGAGGTGCGCGATACCATCTGCCCTGGACGGAAATCAAAGATTTCGCTGCGCTGGAATCCGGGAAAAGGCCGCGGCTTTAATCCTAAAGTGGTCACCGCCGGCATCCGGACGCCGGAAGGCATTCCAGTCAAATTCGGTGTTGAGGACCGCCAGGTGCTGCCCTTTTTTCAAAAGGCTGCTACTTATGGGTTTATTCCCATCGGCCTCCATCAGCATCTGGGCTCCGGATGGGTGGAAGGCGATTTTGACGCCGTCGTCTGGGCTGTGGACAAAATGATTGAAAAAGCCGCTGAGCTGCAGGCGCAAGGCTTCCAGCTGGATTTCCTGGATTTCGGAGGCGGTTTCGGGCCGAAATATTTTCCCGGGCAGATGCTTTTCCCCCTGGAAAAGTATGCCGCGGTTATAGGCGGCAAATTAAGGGCTTCCGGACTTTCCATCCCGGAAATCATTTTAGAGCCGGGGAAATATTTGACAGCCGATGCCGGTGCGCTGCTGATGCGGGTGGAATACGTGAAGCAATGCTATGGAAATACGTTCGCCTGCGTCAATGCCGGGACCTTCAACACCGTCCCCCGGCCGGCCATCTATACCGGGGCGGAACACCCGGTCGTTAATTGCGCGCAGGTCGCCTGTGCTGAGCCGCCGGACATCACCGTAGCCGGCAACCTGTGTGAAACCGGCGATCTTTTCGCCCGTGAAATTCCCATTCCGGAACCGAAAAGCGGTGATATCCTGGCCATGCTGGTGGCCGGCGCCTACTGCCGGTCCATGGCCTCCCGCTTTAACCTGCGCAATATCCCGCAAGAAATTTTGATTTGACCCGGGGTTATTCATGAAAAGCGAGAGTTGTAATATTATTAAGATACTTGCATAATATCAATGCAGTGAATATTTTCGATGAATTCCCAAAACTTATTAATCATATAGAGAGGGAAAATCTATCTTATGCT
>CAYRTV010000372.1:0-3006 GCA_964427225.1 uncultured Eubacteriales bacterium | reverse complement strand
GGGAGAGCTCGGATATGGTGCGACGGAGGTCCTCGTTCATATTGACATCCAGCGCCGCCAGCGACGGTTTCAGCTGTTCCAGGCTGCGGGCCCCGATAATAGGAGCGGTTACCGCCGGGTGGCCGGCGGCCCAGGCGACAGCCAGGCTGACCGGATGGTAACCCTGGTCAGATGCGAAACGGGTGAATTTTTCCGCCACCTGATACATCCAATCCTCACCATACCGGGTGTTATACATCTTGTTATCCACCAATCGGCCCGACTCCGGTTTCTTGTAAGAACCGTATTTTCCGGTCAGCAGCCCTCCGCCAAGCGGACTATAGGGAATCACACCCAGATTTCCCGCCGCGGCTTGCGGAAAAATCTCCACTTCCGCTTGCCTCTTTACCAGATTGTACATCGGCTGAATGCAGGTAAACAAGGTCCATCCTTCTTGAGCTGAAATTCCCAAAGCTTTGGCTGTCTGCCAGGCTGCAAAATTACTGGCGCCGGTATACAAAATTTTTCCCTGCCGGACCAAGTCATCCAGGGCGCGCAAGGTTTCTTCCATAGGGGTGTAATCATCAAATCTGTGAATAAAATATAGATCAATCCGGTCGGTGTTTAAACGTTTAAGACTGGCTTCAACTGCATTCATAATATGATAACGGGAAGCTCCGCGGGCATTGGCATCGTCGCCGGTTGGAAAATACACCTTGGACGTTATCACAACTTCCTGCCGGCAGTTTTGAATGAGCCGCCCCAGAAATTCCTCCGAGACGCCATTGGCATAAACATCGGCACAATCAAAAAAATTGATGCCGCGGTCCCGGCAATACCGAAACATGGCTTCCGAGACCTTTTCATCGGCATCTCCTCCGAAAGACATGGTCCCGAAACACAGGGGAGATACTTTGATCCCGGTTCCGCCTAAAAAAATATAATCCATAATATCTTTCTCCTGTTCTGCTGGGTTTCCTTAAGACGATTCTTTGGGCTTAAAACCAATCCGGTCAAACGGATTGACAACGCCGGTGACAACATTGCGAAGATGGGAATTGATGCGTTTAAGCCAGCGGACATAAAGAGCTAAAGACACCGCATCTCCCGGCCTGATCCCCGGGTCCTTCTCCTGAACCAGGGAGTAAACCAATTGGTCGCAAGCGCCGTTGACCCAGCTGTATTCATCCAAAAGATCCTTCCCCGATTCTTCGGTCGGTTTTTCAAAACAGCGCCGGGTCCGGATGAAACTGTCCTCAACCGCATCCTCAATCCGTTTCAACTCGCCCTCGAAATACCCTCCGTTTAATCGCCCAGGATAGTTGAGGGCCAATTCAATCATGTTCTTGGTCAAGTCCCCAATCCGCTCGATATCAATAATAATGCTGACCAGAATCAAACCGGAAGGCAGCTTTTCCGTGCCTCCCATAGCGAGGTGATTGAAGACATGCCGCCGGACTTCCCGTTCATACTTATTCACTTCGAGATCGCGGTCATAAATATCAATTTCCACCTGATTATCTTCGGATTGACGTAAAGAAACCATGGCTTCAATAAACATTTCCCGGGTGATATCCAGCATCTGAAAAGAACGCTGGTAAGCCCGGTCCATCAATGTGTCTTTGCGAAATAACGCCAGTAATTGCCTAAACATGTTTTTCCCTTCATTGAAATAAGTATATCAGAAGTATCGGTACAAGAAAAAATACAATGATTATATACAGCAAAGGAAATATCTTTTTCCGGGTGGAAATGCGGGCAAATCCCTGGGCTAAATGAATGGGAACCCGCATCATCGGCCACCAGACGGCCATTCCCGATATATTAAAAAGCAGATGAGAAAAAGCCACCACCACTGCGGATAGATTTCCGGTTACCAATGCGGCAAGAATCGCCGTAAAGGTGGTCCCCAGATTGGCGCCGAGTGTGTAGGGAAAAATCTGAGCCAGGGTCAGCAAACCGGCTCCGGTCATCGGCACAGCCAAAGACGTGGTGATGGAACTGCTTTGAACCAGGCTGGTGAGCAAAAAGCCGACCAAGAAGGCCCGCAGAGCATTTTTAAATAAATACCGGTCAAACCAGGCTTCCGCTTTATTCACAACCAATCCTTTTAGAGCCTTTACGATCCGGGTCAAACTGAAAAGCAGCAGAAACAATGACAGAATCAACAGCAGCCAGGGCCAATCCCCGAGAAGTTGTTTGAACAATGAAGCCAAGGGCCGGGTCAGGGCCTTAACCGGACTGAGAAATTTCAGCCCGCCAACATTTTGGAATCTTTGCCCCAGAAAATCCGCGGCAACACCCAGGTAATTTGTGAAATACTGCAGCGGAAACAGCACAGCCACAGACAAAATATTAAAAAAATCATGCACAGTAGCGGCGGCAAAAGAACGCTGGAATTCAGCGCTGCGTTTGATCTGAGTCATGGACGCGAGAGTATTGGTCACAGAGGTCCCGATATTGGCTCCCATAATGATGGGGATGGCATTGCTCACATTTAAATCTCCGCCACCCACCAGCCCCACTACAATGGCGGTCGTGGAAGAAGACGATTGCATAACGGAAGTAGCAAGAATTCCGATGAAAATACCCACCACCGGGTTGGAGGTGGTGGAAATGAGGGTTTCGGCCAATCCGCTGCCGAACATTTTCAAAACGTCCCCCATCAGCTGCAGGCTGAAAATGAAAACATAGAGAAAAAACAGCAACGCCAAACCATGAAGATACCCGCGCTGTTTAGGAGGTGGTGTTTGCTTCATGATTTTATCATTCAGTCACTTTCAAAGCATTGATCCGCATGATTTTCAAAGCCATGTCACGTCATCCCAATCAGGACTGCCTGGTGGCGGGTGCCTCCCGGGAGTCATATTCTATACTACAGACTCGTCTTTTCCAACCGGTTTATTCAGATTATCCAGCCTGAATTATTCACGGGTCGAGATTGCCGCAGACGAGGACAATACGTTCATTTGTTGTCGTCCTGAGGAGTATAGCGACGAAGGATCTTAGACGGCACATGCATGAGAA
>CAYRTV010000371.1:0-3019 GCA_964427225.1 uncultured Eubacteriales bacterium | reverse complement strand
GAAGCTTTGGCGGCTCAGGTTATTTATCCGGAAGAGTTTAACGGCTGTTTTGCCGCTTGCCCCGATCCCGTTACATTTCGTGCCTTTACCGTTGTCGATATCTACGAGGATAAAAACGCATATTTTCTCGACAGTCAATGGAAAAAAACTCCGCGGCCGGGAAAACGCAATTATTTGGGGCACGTTAGTGCGACGTTGGAAGAAATCAACCATGGAGAGTATGTCATTGGAACCAATAGCCGCTCGGGAGATCAATGGGATATCTGGTTTGCGGTGTATGGGCCGGTAGGTCCGGACGGCTATCCTAAGCCGCTATGGGATAAACTGACCGGCGAAATCGATCCGGAGGTGGCGGAATACTGGCGGGATAATTATGACCTCGGTTACATTATGGAACGGGACTGGGATACTCTGGGGCCTAAACTCAAAGGGAAAATCCGCATTTACTGCGGGGATATGGATAATTATTACTTGAACAACGCCGTCTATCTCGTTGAGAACTTTTTAGAAAGTACAACCGATCCCTATTATGCCGGCGATATCGATTATGGTGACAGGGCTGAGCATTGCTGGAACGGAGACCATACCCGGCCCAATGCCATATCCCGGCTGCGGTATCAGCAGATGTACGCTCCCATTATGGTCGAACGAATGCTGGCGAACCATCCCCCTGATGCCGATCTTAGCAGCTGGCGTTATTAAGCGCCTTCCAGCGCCTTGACTACTTCATATACTTCTCAAACCAGGCCATAAGATAGAGCTGCTGCAGCAGGCGGTGGGATGGCCGGCGCCAGCCGTGATATTCGTTGGGCATACGCACCAGCAGCGTGTCTTTTTTCAGCATTTTAAGCGCACGGTAGTATTCTTCGCTCTGGGAGATGGGTGTCCGCAGATCGGCCTCTCCTGTCATGACCATGGTCGGAGTGGTGACAGTATCCACAAAGTGGAGAGGTGAGCGGACCGCGTATTCCATGGGGTCTTCCCAGGGGTATTTTTGAAACTGCCGGTACCAGCTGGCCCCGTCGGTGGTTCCCACAAAGGAATGCCAGTTGATAACCGGACGCATGGAGACAGCGGCCGTGAACCGGTCCGTATGGCCAACGATCCAGGCGGTCAAAACTCCGCCGCCGCTGCCGCCGCAGACAAAAAGATTATCTTCGTCGATAAAGCCTTTGGCAACGGCCGCGTCCACGCCGGCCATAAGATCATCGTAATCTTTGCCGGGATAAGAATACTGAATGCCGTTGACAAAGTCCTGCCCGTAGCCGGTGCTTCCCCGGGGATTCATATAGAGTACGGCATATCCGTTGGCGGCGAAATTCTGCCAGGCCCAATTAAAGCGCACTGAATACATGGCCCAAGGTCCGCCGTGAATCCACAGCAGCATGGGGTATTTTTTCCCTTCTTCGAATTCAGCCGGTTTGATCAGCCAGCCTTGAAGGTCCAGGCCGTCGGGGGACTTAAACCACATTTCTTCCACGTTTCCCAGCTTGACGCTGCCGAGAACATCGGTATTGACATCCACTAGCTCTCGCAATTGGTCTGGTTTTTTTACATCAAAGGTCACCAGGTATCCCGGCCGGTGATAAGTGGAGACAGTGGCGGCGGCCTGTCCGGCATCCGCCAGGGACAGATTGGACAGGTAATGGTTTCCGCTGGTGATTTTTTGTATCTCTCCATTTAAGGATATAAAATAAATATTGGACACTCCTTTTTCCGCCATTTGGTAATAAAGACCGGAATTGTCTTCAGCCCAGGTGACAGCGCTGGGCGAACTGGGAAAGTCATCCTCGAGCAGCTGTTTATTGCCGCCGGAGATATCCATGAGATACAAATTGGACAAATGACTGGTGTATTCTTTTTCATCATATCCGGAATAGGCGATCCATTTGCCGTCCGGAGAGACCCGGGCTCCCCGGTCAGGCCCTTTCCGGGTGGTGAGGGCCGTGATGTCGAGTGTTTCCAAATCCACAGAGTAGATTTCCGTATCACCGTGCAGGTATTCCGCATCCGGCTTTCGGATGCCGCTGAAAAGGATGGATTTTCCGTCCGCACTCCATTGCGGATCGCGGTGGGAATAATCGCCGGATGTCATTTTTCTGGGTGTCCCTCCCAGGACAGCATCGATGGTATAGATATGGGAATATCCCTTCGGCACAGGTCCGGTCCCGTCGCGGCGCCAGGAGAGGCGGTCAATGATAATAGCGGATTCGGCCCATTGCGCACCACGGGGCCGTTCCGGCAGTTTTACTGAGAGGATAGGATCCTTATCGCGGATAAACATAGTGAACACCAATTTTTTTCCGTCCGGTGACCAGGCCAAACTGCTGGGGGAATCGTTCAGATAGGTGAGCTGAGCGGTTTCTTTCGTATCCAGCCACATCACATGGATCTGAGTCGATCCGCTTCTGTCGGAAAGAAAGGCGATCTTTTCTCCTCCGGGTGCCCATACCGGGGAAGAGTCATTCCAGTTCCCCTGGGTCAGCTCCCGCACCCGCTTTCCTTCTGAATCAACGATCCAGAGATTTCCGGTATAACGGTCGGTTTTTTGATCCACCCAGCGGCGGACAAAGATGATGTGTTTCCCGTCCGGAGAAATGACGGGACTGCTTAACGATTCCATGTCCATAAAGGTTTCCCTATCCAGCAAATGGGAAGGACTGTTATCGGCGGCAAGCCCCGAATTAAATCCAATGGCTGCGGACAAAATAAAAGAAAGGGTGAATCCAATGACTTTTTGCATGACAGGCTCCTTTTACGAGATATGATTATTTTACACACAGGTTTTCATTTTGGGAAGTAAATATACTTACCATTTTGACGAAATTGAGATTAGCGCAAAAGTTGGATTAAGCAATCAGACAAGTTGGATATTATCAGCTGTTTTAAAAAAAATAAAAAAAAATCAAAAAAGTTATTGAAAAAGATTTACATTTTCAGTATAAATAAGACCTTATATAATTATAAGCTTATTTAGCCTGGATTATTCACGGGCCGAGATTGCCGCAAATTTCGGTTT
>CAYRTV010000370.1:0-3019 GCA_964427225.1 uncultured Eubacteriales bacterium | reverse complement strand
GCGCCGATGCCGTTATGCACTCCGACGGCGGGAGCCAACGGCAGGATAAATGCCGGCGGCTGATTCAACACCCGGGTCAGCTCTTCCGCGTATTTTTCGGCCCGGCCGGGATTGGCGGCATGCACAATGGCATATTTCCATATTTTCCGGTTTTCTGAGAACGTCTCCATTTTCCGGACAATTTTTTTCATGTTGCTGCGGCGGCTGAACGATTTTCCTTCACCGGCGGCCTTGCCCTCTTCATCTAAAGTAATGATAGGTTTTAAATTCAGGATCTTTGCCACCCAGCCCTTCAACGGAGACACCCGTCCACCCCGAACCATGTATTTCAAAGTCTGGACATCGACCAGAATTTTGGTCTGGGAGACCCATCCATCCGCCGATGCTAACACGTCATTCAGAGACATGCCGTCCTCTAAGGCTTGGGCCATCCGCAAAACCAGCAGGCCTTCCGAAGCGGAAAGATTCCGGGAATCAATGACATGGACGGGAGTGCCGCTCAATCGGCCCGCCGCCTGCTGCATAACTTGCTGCATACCGCTCAATTTACCGGAAATACTGACCATCACCACCGTATCATAATGGCTTTTCAGAAAAGACAACGTGTTCACAATCCCCTGCAGGCCCGGAATTGAGCTTAACGGGTGATTCCTTTCCGTTTCCAGCATGGAATAGAAGCGATCGGGTGTCATGGTGATTTTATCTAAAAACACGTTTTCTCCGAAGGCAATCTGCATGGGAATCATGTGGATTTGATGCCGGTCCAACCACTCTTTAGGGAGATCACAGGCGGAATCAGTCACAACCGCTGTCTTGGATACCGGTTCATGAGCAGCCTGATATTGCCGGAGCATATCGTCCGCCTTAATCTGGACGATGGATCCATACTCCAATATTTTTTGAAAAACCGATGCGGGCTCATCGGTGTGAACATGGATCCTGGCTTTTTCCGGGGAGCCGGCCACAATCACGGATTCACCCAGTGCAGCCAGGTTTTGTTTTAAGCGGTTCAAATCCATGCCTGCGCCGGTGATGAGGGCTTCCGTACAAAAGCGGATACTCACCTTACTGGAATGGGAATGGACAGGCATAGCCGCAGCCGCCGGCAGGTGCTTCCGGTTCCTCAGTTTTTTCAGCGTGCCTTTCCGGGTAAACTCCACAATCCCTTCCAGAAAATCAACAAACCCTTTGGCTCCTGCATCCACGACTCCGGCTTTGGCTAAAACGGATAATTTTTTGGGGGTATCCTTAAGCGACCGTCGGGCCGTCTGCAGCGACCGGGATAAAAGCTCACTAAAATCCGAGGTTGCGGTGCGGTGGCGGTAGACATCCTCGGCCCAGTCCCGCATCACAGTCAGCATGGTCCCTTCCACCGGCGTGGTCATGGCTTGATATGCCTGCTGAACCGCGGATTTGACTTTTTCTCCGAATGCACAGGTTGTCAGCTGAACATCATTCTTGACTTCCTGTTTAAACCCCTGAATAAACTGGGCGAAAATCAATCCTGAATTGCCGCGGGCTCCGGCTAAAGCCGTGTCCGCCAAAGAACCCAGCGTATCACTGATGGAAGGGCAATGACGAGCCCCCTCTGCAATCGAACGCATGGTGGACGCCAAATTGGAGCCGGTATCCGCGTCCGGCACCGGGAACACATTGATTTTATTGAGATGGTTCTGGTCTTTGATGACCGCATCCCCTCCGGCTAAGAAACCATAATAGAGGCGGCTGCCGTTAATGTACTTGATTTTCATGTCCGGCTCCTGAAAATTCTGAGCCAAAAAAAGTGCCATCGCATTCTCGGCCCATTAATCCTTCAGATAATTTAGATATACATGAAAACGCTCCATCTATCAAGAACCAATGAGTTTTTGTTATCTTGCATGAACCTAAAGATCACATTCCGGCTCGTTCTCAACTGTGTCATCCTGTGAACAGACAAATGTCATCCCCAGGCGGTGTCAGCGGCCGTGGGGATCTTAGAGTGCTTCGCCGAAAGAATCCGGTTCCGTCTCTCTTCGCGATGCGGTGCGACCTTAGGACGCCGGCAGAGCTGTCTATTTCTAATTGATCAATTCAGATATGTCCACCCAGGATAAAGCGACCGCTCCGGCATCATCATGTACAGCGAACAAGGCCCCTTCGGGAAACTCAGGCAGGGCTTGCTCTGTCAGGGTAATTCCATCTGTGTTAGCCACCGCCTCCCCGGAAAAGAAACCCAGAAATTTGAGGGTTATGCGGTCAAACAGAAGAAAATGGGTCTTTTGGTCCTTTTGATCCACCATCACCCATGTCCCCTTCCGCTCAGGACGATGATACAGCGCGATCCCTTCCGGTTCAAAATGAAACCTTTGCTTTTCAGCCAGGAATCCGGTGAATTGGCCCTCCAGATTATAGATCTTTATTTTCAACCCGCTTTCTTCCGCTATCATGAGCCGGTTGAACTCAGGATCAACGGCAATGGATTCAACCTTATATAAAGCCCCGGGTTTATCAGAGTCGCCGAATGATCGGATCCATTTCGCCTCAATTCCATCAGGACCTTTTTCCAATTCGAAATGCTTAACCCGCTCCCTCAAATCAGATTCTGTTGGATTATCCGGCTGATGGTTATCCGTAACATAAATCTGGATACGTTCTTCTCCGTCCTTATACAATGCAATACCGTAAGGACGTTTCAGCCGGTCACTTCCGAAAAAACCTAAAGACCGGCACTCCGGAAGAGAAAACATCTGCACACGATGATTATCTCTTTCTACAATGAAGATTATGTTATCCATCACTGCGATGCCGTTGGGCCGCAGCAGATTCCCCTCCTGGGCACCCGATTCACCGAACTTCTTTAAAAACCGGCCGCTGACAGCGTCCAAAACAATGATCTCATGCGTGCTTTTAGCCGTAGCAAGCAGCCAATTTTCCTCAGGCCAAAAGGCCAAAGAATCCACATTGGCAGATTCGTAATCCTGTGAAATCCAGGTTTCGGCTATGGTTATTTCCGGAGAAGGCTGCCCCCCGCTTCCGC
>CAYRTV010000369.1:0-3026 GCA_964427225.1 uncultured Eubacteriales bacterium | reverse complement strand
TGATAAAAAAGAATGTGCAAAAACATCGCAATTTTTTTATGAATAATTCAGGTTAGCAAAAAAATGACAGTGGAGCACAAACTTGAGAGGAGCGAGCCAGATTCCCGGTGATTCGCTCCTGGGAATGCCATGTGATTCTCTATTGACAGATTTGGTTTCCAAGGTTGGATTTCAATGCTAAAAAAGGTATCCTTTATCCTTTAATTACCGAATTGCAGGGAAAAATGACCGAAAAGAATAAAAAAGGAAACAGCCAGGCGCCCAATGCCTATACGGTCGACTATCGGCAGCTTACGGAAAACGTCACGGATGTGATGTTTATTCAGGACATGAATTTGAACATTGTTTATGCCAGCCCCTCAGCCGAAAAGCTCTTTGGACATGGAACAGCGGAGTGGCCGCAGCTGAAAGTGCAGCAGTTGATGACGCCTGAGTCTTATCGGAAGGGCTTGGAAAATTTTTCCAAGTTTGCAAAACAAGCAGCGGATGATAAAGATTTAGATATTCCCTTGATGGAATTTCAGTATATCCGCAAGGACGGAACCAAGTTTTGGGGCGAATTAAAAACGGATTTTCTGCGTGATGATGAAGGCTGCCCCATTGCCATTGAAGGAATTTTGCGGGATATAACAGCCAGGAAGGAAGCGGAAAAAGCCTGGTCGGAAAGCAGGAAAATATTTCAATTGTTTTCTGAACAAGTCATGCTGGGAATATTGGTTATCCAGGATGATAAGGTCAAATTCGCCAATCAAGCGCTCAGCTGGATGACGGAATATTCTCAGGTGGAGCTGCAAAAGTGGAATCTGAAAAATATAGCGGATGTGATCCATCCCCAAGACCGGGAATTTGTTATAAAACAGGCTAAAATAAAACAAAAAGGCTATTCCGACGTGCGTAAACATTATTCTTTCCGCCTTTTTTCAAAAAGCGGGAAAGAAAAATGGGTTGAAGTCTGGTCGAATACCATAGATTATGATAACAAACCCGCCAACTTCGCGGTACTGCTTGATCTCACAGAGCGGCTGCATGCAGAACAAAAGCTGCGCAATACCCTCCAGGAAAAGCAGGTAATGATTCGGGAAATCCATCACCGGGTCAAAAACAACTTACAGGTTATTTCCAGTTTGCTTCGCCTGCAGTCGGAAAAGCTGGACGATGAGCAAACGCGCTGTATTTTTGATGAATGCCGCCACCGGATTTTGTCCATTGCTTTGGTTCATGACAAATTGTATCAAACCCAAGATTTCGCCCGAATCAATTTAGCTCATTATATCCGAAGTTTAACCTCTCATCTTGCGCATTCCTATTATTATGGAAAGGAAAAGATTCGGATACGGACGCACCTTGATGATTTTGTGGTGGATATAAACCGGGCGATTCCATATGGACTTATCATCAATGAGCTGGTATCCAATTCCTTGCGGCATGCGTTTCCTAATCAAGTCGAAGGAAACATCATGATCGATATGAAAAAAGATCAAGATTTTCATTTTATCAGGGTCAGAGATGACGGGGTCGGATTTCCGGATGATATCCGGATTGATAATCCTGATTCATTAGGGCTTCAGCTGGTCAATGACCTGGTCAAGCAAATTAACGGCCGCTTGATTTTATTACGGGAAGAGGGGACGGAAATCAAGATAACAATTCATGTTTCCTCCTGACAAGGCTGTAAGGCAGCCTTTTATTCTTCTTTTTCAGCCGGAATTTCCTGTCCGTCCATGTTTAGAAGGAGTTTCTCTACTTGACCTTCTGAATTGGAAATGAATCTGATTTGGATATTATCTCCCTGGACAAAAAAGGTCTCTTCTGATTCTGGAAGAATCTCGATGCTGCTGTCTCCGCCGGGTTTGAAAAACAGCTGATCCCCTTCGCGGATGATTGTGAACACCATATTTTCATCAACCCGGTAAGTTCCGGTATACCGGGTGTAGATTTCGGGATCAATATCCGCCGGCTTGCGTTTTTTGGGAACGTCATACGGCTGCCGGAAAAGGATTGCGGCTAGATCATCGGCGATTTGGATGATGGGGATGCCTTCCATATTACCAAGGAAAATGATACAGGCATTCTCATCCGGAAACCGGGCCATGTATGCGGAAAAACCATTAATACCCCCGGAATGATGAATACGTTTGCGGCCGAAGATGTCATCAATCGCCCAGCCGTATGCATAACCGTTTTTAAAGGGTTTGAATATTTTATCCAGGGTATCCATGGCGACCAGCTTATCTTGATACAAGGCCTTATGCCAGATATACAAATCTTCCACGGTTGAATAAAGAGCGCCGGCGGCATGCGGCACATGCATATCGATATACGCAGCGTTGATCAGCTCATCCTTATCTTTGGCATATCCATGGGCTCGGTTTTCAATAAGGGGCTGATTGTATGCATAGCCGGAGTTGGACATGCCCAGGGGATGAAAAATATTTTCCTCCATAAAAGCGGCGTATGTCTGTCCGGACACTTTTTCTATAATGTAGCCTAACAGAATATATCCTGAATTACTGTAGCTGTATTGCTCACCGGGATCAAAATTCAGGGGCTTGTTTTTAAATTTGGCGATGATATCTTCCAAAGTCAAAGGCAGCCGCATCCATTCTTGGTATTGAGGAAAGCTTGTGAAGTTGGGAATACCGGAAGTGTGGGTTAAAAGATGATGGATGGTGATTTCATTTCCCCGGGGGTAATTCGGGATGAATTGTCTCAAGGCGTCATTGATGGAAAGCTTTTTTCTCTCGGCCAGCTGCATGACGGTCATGGCGGTAAATTGCTTGGTCAGGGATCCGATTCTAAATGATGTAGAGGGGGTATTGGGGATATTGTGCTCATAATCGGCGGACCCGTAACCCTTTTTGAAGAACAAGCTGTTGTTTTGGGCGATTAATATACTTCCGTTAAATGATTCAAGGCGCAGACACGCTTCCATGTACTCATCGACTTTGGATTCAAAGTCCCCTTTGGTTAGATTTGAAGGCGAGCAGCTCCACGCAGAAAATAAAAAAAGAAAACACAGTATCAGG
>CAYRTV010000368.1:0-3034 GCA_964427225.1 uncultured Eubacteriales bacterium | reverse complement strand
GGGGAGTTCAAACGGTTTAATTGTCTCTCCCGATAGTTCAGATAGCGAAGAGGCCAGCTCTTCATGATCGAAGGCTTGCTGTCTTTTCTTTTTTTCCACATCGATTAGAATAAACTCGGTCCCTTCCGGGATGGTATTGCGATACCAGAAATAATTATCATCCACCCAGTTTGGCCGGACATCGGCATTGAATACCAAGGAATCTGTGTGCTGGTTTAGAAATTTTTCAGCCTGAAAATAGTCTTCCGCTGTCAATTTTTGTTTATCAATCTGGTCCGCAGAAACAAATCCGGGAATGGCGGTCATGAGTGCGGTTGATAAAATAATTGAAAGATAAAACCGGAATGTTTTCATTCGCTCCTCCCATGATGGTATGACTTTTTTGAACATACATTATTTTTAATAGGAATATCAAGTCATTTATGTCGGATTTGTCTATGTCTGTCTAAGTCTATTTAGGTCCATCTAGGTCTATCTAGGTCTGCTTGGGCTGACCAGTCCTGTCAGTTTTATTATGTGTTGCGTTGAATTATTCTCTTTAGAACGAAAGAGCGCCGTTTTCGAACGAATAAGTCACGTAAAATGGATTTTTTGTTGACTGGTTTCAGATTTTAAATATAGTATGGATAAAATGATTTTTGGTGGAGAGGAATATATGTACACAAACTGCAGATGTGTTTTCTATGTGCTCATTCTTATCCTAGGGTTGAGTTTGCTGTCCTGTCAAAGTCAGCCGCGGGTTACATTTGAATCTCTATTGCTTGAACTGGCAGATAGAGATCAACTGGCCCGGTATCCCGAGCCCTTTTACATCACCCGGCAGTTCAGTAGCTATGACCGGGCGTCCAAGTCTCCGGACGAAGGCTGGTTTGCCAATTGGGACCGGTCCATGTTCATTCGGGAAGAAGAGAATAGGGGCCGGAGAGAGTATGTCATGGTGGATGCGGAAGGGCCGGGGGCTGTAGTCAGGTTCTGGATGACTTTTTCCGGCGAGAATTCAGGAGAAGGAACCCTGCGCATTTATTTTGACCGGGCAGAAGAGCCTGCCATAGCGGGAACCGCATTTGATGTCCTGAGCCGGGGGCAGCTGACTGAGAGACCGCTGTCTTGTCCGGTTTCTCAGGAAACGGAATTCGAACGCCGGGGACACAATCTGTATCTGCCGCTGCCTTATGCGGAACATATTAAAATTACATATGAAACCGACAATATCGTGGATTGGGGGGCTAAATCCGGAGGCGAAGCCGTCTATTATAATATCAATTACCGAACCTATGAGGACGGCACTTTTGTTGAAACCTTAGCTCCGGAACTGCTGGAAGAAAATGCCCCCATTTTGGATGAAATCAACCAGAGGCTTCTCCAAAGGGATTACGACAGCTATATAAACAGCTTAAAAGCTGATGAATTGTTACTGAACGGGACGATAGAATCCGGAGGCGAAAAAGCACAAGAAATCTCGGGTTCCAAAGCTATCCGTGAAATTCAGCTTCAATTGGAGGCAGAGGACATAAACCAGGCCCTTCGCTCGACAATTCTGGAAATAGAATTTGACGGGAACCGGACGGTTTGGTGTCCTGTGGGCGATTTTTTCGGTACTGGGTACCAAATTAGATATGTGAATACCTGGTACAGCCGGGTTAATGAAGACGGCAAAATGCGATCCCTTTGGGTGATGCCTTTTGAACATGAGGCTGTCATCCGTTTCCATAATTTAGACGAGCAGCCTATCACAATAAAACAAGGAAAAATCACGGTTTCGGATTGGAAATGGAATCGCCGCAGCATGCACTTCGGCGCTGTCTGGCAGCAGTATACGGATATCCATACCGGTGAAAGTAAAACCATGGAAGGGGGTGGGAATCCCTTTGATCTGAACTATACTCATTTAAAGGGGGAGGGCGTCGTCGTGGGAAATGTTCTGACGCTGTTTAACACCGCTTATGCCTGGTGGGGAGAGGGCGATGAAAAAATCTTTATCGACGGGGAAGAATTCCCTTCCCATTTCGGAACCGGGACAGAAGATTATTATGGATATGCTTGGTGCCGTCCGGAGATTTTCAATGAACCTTTGATCGGCCAGCCTGACGGCAGCGGGAATTTTTGGCCTGGATACACGGTCAATATCAGACATCGGGCTCTCGATGCTTTGCCGTTCACAAGTGAAATCCGGTTTGATATGGAGATGTGGCATTGGGCCAGCACCCGGATGAATTATGCCCCGGCGACTTTTTTTTATGTTAAACCCGGGGCAGAAATACAGCCGGAGCCGGACATCGAGGGGGCCAAGGAAAAAGTTGTACTTAAAAGAGAAGACATCATTTCCCCCTGGACGAAAGACGGCCGTATAGAAGGGGAACATTTAATGGAAATCGAGCGGTTATCCGGAAATATCCATTACCCTTGGGATGATGAACCCGGCTGGTGCGAGAATCAGCATTTATTATGGAGCGAGGCCGAGAAAGGGGACACATTGCTTTTGGGATTTAAATCCGCTGAAACCGGACCTGCGGATGTGAGCGCTCGATTGACGACGGGACCTGATTATGGCGTTGTGGACATCAGCATTAACGATTCCGGTCCGGTTCGATTTAATGGATATAACAGGAAGAAGTTTAGTACGAAAAAAGTTTCACTAGGACGCTATAACCTAAAAGAAGGCATAAATATCATCAAGATTAAAATCATATCCTTCGCTCCGGAAAACGAGAACGGAAGATTCGGGGTGGATGAACTGACTTTTATTTCCACTCATTCATAACGTATGGAATCCACAGGATCGGTTAAAGCTGCTTTTATTACATGGAAGATGACTGTCATTCAATTGTAGTAAAAGGGGAAAACCCTCATATTTGATTGAACCGGAAGTCGAGGCATCAGAATGAATTCCAAACGGCACCGCCAGGCCGATCCAAAGCAAGACTGTAGCGGTTAATAAGGTGTTTTGTCGGTTTTTCTATCCCATTTTTTAAAAAGGGCAAGACATTTATCTCTGTCGATTTGAGATGTCTTGACTCTTGGCTTAGAGGCCTTT
>CAYRTV010000367.1:0-3035 GCA_964427225.1 uncultured Eubacteriales bacterium | reverse complement strand
TCCTTATTCACCGCCCCTTTTGCGAGACTTTTAGGCTGCAACGGTATTCTTGTCTTTCATGCCTTGCTCTTTTTTCTGCTGCTCTATTTTGGATATGTTTATTTTTCCACCGCCAATTCGCCGGCTTTTTCCCTGGCGGTCGTTTTCACTTTTTTCTTTGCCTCTGTCGCCATGGTCTATTTTTTGTGGCTGAGCCCTGATTTTTTCAATCTTTTTCTGATTTTCTGCATCTTGTTTTTATGGCTGTACAAATATCAAGCCGGCCGCCGCCTGGAGCTGGACCCGGTACTGCCTTCATGGCTGCACAACTTTTTCATGTCCCCCTGGTCTGACGTCCTGGCAGCCGTTCTGGCCGCCATCGCGGTATTTTCCAAGCCCCCCAATATTGTGGTGATGGGTCCGCTGGTGCTGCACCTGCTGATCCAAAAAAAATGGGCGCGGGCCGGCAGTGCTGTGCTGGTTTTTCTGGCTGTATCCACTCTTTTCTGGGGCAGCAATTATCTGGTCACCGGGGATTGGAACTACCAGGGCGGCAACCGGAAGACTTTTTACGGCGATGGCGGATATCCCCTCGAAAAAGAGCGTCTCACTTTTGAACGAGCCGCCGGAGGCGTCATGACCTCCGAGGGATATGCGGAAAAACACTTGTATCCTCCGCGGGTTTTTCTCCGCAATATTTTCTATTATTTTTTCGGCCGTTTCACCGGATTAAACTGGTATTACTTTCCCGCGGTCCTGGCCTTATTTCTTTTTTTTATGCGCCGAAAGCAGCCTTACCAATGGATGATTCTGGCTGCTCTTGCAGGTGAAATCCTCATCTACATCATTTTAATGCCGGACAATTATAACGGCGGAGGGGGGGCCTTGGCCAACCGCTATTTTCTCAGCATTTACCCCTTCTTCATGTTTTTGCCCGGCATAAAAAGACAGCCCCGGGAATTGGGAATCAGCTGGCTGGCCGCTTCTTTATTTATCGCCCAAATACTGGTCAGCCCGCTGCAGCATTCCCGTTTTCCCGCGACTCATGCCAAAAAATTCCCCCTGAACATGATGCCGGTGGAATTAACTCTGATCAACAACCTGCCGACTAATACCAATCCCGCCGCTCAAAGGCAGCGGGTGGGCATGGAATACACGTGGCTGTACTTTTTAGACGATAATTTCATTCCCCGGACCACATCGGTTTTGGAAAGCCGCGGATTCTACACCCGCGGGCCGCGGGAAGCGGATATGATTCTTAAAACATTTTATCCCATTGAAAAGATCACTTTCCGCCTGCTCAATAATCCCCGAATGAGCAATACGATCACTGTCCGGTTCGGCGGTGAAACCAAAAAAATCACCCTTGGCACACTGCAGCGCGAAACTCTGACCTTTACTCCCGAAAAAGTCTTTAAAATGAACCAATGGATTCATCTCTACCGGCTGTCGGTCAAAGCGGAAAAGGGGTCCATTCCCCATTTCGAGCAGGAACTATCGGAAGAAAAAAGATTCCTCGGAGTCTTTTTTGAATTGGATATCGTCCCCGAGTACTGGCCGGAATAATGTGCGGTATATGCGGTTATGCTCTGGCCGACCCCATGGCGGCAACCCGTGCGGATATTTTAACGGCCATGTGCAGTACCATTATTCACCGGGGCCCGGATGACCAGGGTCTCTATCACGCTGCGGGCGCCGCTTTAGGGGCGCGCCGCTTGAGCATCATTGATTTGGAAACCGGGCACCAGCCTCTTGCCAACGAAGATGAATCCATCTGGATCGCATACAATGGGGAAGTGTACAATTTTCCCGCATTAAAAGAAGAATTGGCCTCGCGGGGCTACCGATTCAAGACCAAAACAGACACCGAAACCATCCTGCATGCATACGAAGAATGGGGACCGGAGATGGTCAAGAAGCTGCGGGGCATGTTCGCGGCCGCAATTTGGGATGCCGGGAATAAAAGCCTTTTTCTTTTCCGGGACCGCATGGGAATCAAACCGCTGTATTATACTCTGCAGCCGGATCATTCACTTATTTTTGGATCTGAAATCAAAACCATTCTCGCCTATCCCGGAATAAAGCGGCACATTGATCCTCAGGCGCTGGACTTTTTTCTGACCGTGGAATATATCCCGGCGCCTCATTCCATATTCGAAAACATCCGCAAACTGCCTGGAGGATGTTATCTGGAGTACAGCCGGGGTCAAATGAATATCCGCCGTTATTGGGACGTTCCGGCTCCTCCGCTGCAATCTTCAGACCGCAAAGCCGGACTGGATTCCTTGCAGGATGAATTTTATGCGCTGTTAAAAGAATCCGTTCAAATGAGGCTGCTCAGCGACGTTCCTTTAGGCGCCTTTTTAAGCGGGGGTATTGATTCCTCCGCGATAGTCGGTCTGATGCGGGATCTGGGTGCGTCCCCTCTAAAAACCTTTTCCATCGGTTTTGAAGACAGCACCTACAATGAATTGGACCATGCCCGGCGCATAGCCCGCCGGTTCTCCACCGACCATAAGGAATTCATTATTAAACCGGATGCCCTGGATTTGACGGAGAAACTGATTCAGCATCTGGATGAGCCTTTCGGTGATTTTTCCATCTTTCCCACTTTCCTGGTGTCAAAAATGGCACGGGAACATGTCAAAGTGATCCTTTCCGGGGATGGTGGAGACGAAGTCTTCGGCGGGTATGAACACTACCAGGCCCAAAAACTGGCCCGTTCTCCCTGGCTCTATCCGGCAAATAAACTCCTGCCTTATATCAGCCGGCATATGCCGCCTTCTCCCAAAAAAAAGGGAGTCTGGAACAAACTCCAGCGCTACGGCCGGGGATTGGAGCTCGATCCGGATCTGCGGCACTTTCGCTGGATGACATTTCTGTCCCCGAAAGAAAAAAACCGCCTGTACACTCCCGGATTTAAAGCGGCATTAAACGGTGGTGAGCCGCTCTGCCGCATACCTCCTTTTTCTTCTTTTTTTAATAAAGCAAAGGCATTGCACCCTCAAAACGGTGAGCTCTTATTGGACCTGAACACCTATATGATCGATGACATT
>CAYRTV010000366.1:0-3048 GCA_964427225.1 uncultured Eubacteriales bacterium | reverse complement strand
TCACTATAGTCATACATGATTCCGGCTTCTTCGCACACGATATTGAGAGTCATCACATCGGGGCTTTGGCCGGCTGAAGTGGTAAGAACAGGGAGCTCGGCTTTGGGAATATTTTCCTGGGCGGCAAACAGGTGTAATCCGGTCAAGGCAGCAACTGCTGCTGCCAGCACGAGTGTTTTCAAACAATTCTTTTTCATATTGATATCTCCTTTTAATTCAGATAAATTCTTTTTTGATCCGCCTTATCCGGCTCGTGATAATAATATCCCACGCCCTTTTCAATAATGTCTGCATATCGGGGAACATTGCTGATTTTGATAGCGGCGTCGGGATTCTTCCGGCTATACTGGCGGGCCAGCTCCAATAAAACCGAACAATGCTGGCCGACCCGTTTCTCTATGGACCAGCCGCTTTCATCGTAAGGAACAAAGAGCTTGCCCTTTTGCGCAAGGCTTAGGAGAAAGGGGTCCCGTCCATGGAGAAGAAACTCAGGAGTTTTAGGTCCGGTGGGCTGATCAAGAAAGGGAATAGGTGCTTCCAGCAGAAAGGGCAGGGTGTCGGAATAATCACCGATTTCCCGGTGGGACAATCCCCGGAATCCCCGGGGGGACGGTTCCACATGGCTGTCAAATCCTTCCATAGCCTTGACCGTCATGGAAGCCATCGTGGCGATACGAATGGAATCTTCCGGTGCTACAATGCAGTTGGTTACGGGAAACATCGTTTCCGCTCCATGGATATCTACCGCCACCTGTACATCTTCCTGCCTCAAAAGCTCCATGGCCGCAAAAGTGACTTTTTCCATTTTTACCCCGTCCGGCCGTCCGGGCCAGGTCCGGTTGGTGTTGCGGATGTCGAGATAGGACAGCAGCTGCCGGTCGGGATAATGGATATACACATCGGGATCGGGCCACTGGTCTAAAGGAGAGGCATCCCGGTTGCCCATTCGGAACTTTTTCTTTCCCCATTCCGTCGAGATTTCGAAGTAAAGGGGATATCCGTCCCCAGGCCGGGTATTGCGTCCGCCGCTGTTATTAAACTGGGGAATAACATAAAGGGTTCCGGTTTCCACCACAGCGTTTTCCACTAGAATTAAGGCCGCCAGCAGGGAGGCCGGTTCATTGGAATGTGTGTTTCCCAAGACCAGCATTTTCCCGCCGGGTTCCTTGCCTTTTAAAACAAACACGTGGGTGTCGGCCATTGTTCCCTGGATATCTTCGGCATAACGGCTCAAGTGAAACACTTCGGTTACGCCGGGTCCGGCCACAATCGGCATATCATAATGCCGGTGCCGATACAATTGAATCCCGCCCCAAGCGGTCATAACCGCAATAATGCCGATAAGGATAAGTTTTATTGTCCATTCGCGCAGCATGAGTCACATTCTCCTATTTAACCCGCAAGAGACGCAAAAGCAGCGGCACCATGACCAAAAGATACAAGATCATGTTGTCGGCGCTCTTTTTCTCACGGATAAAATTCCAAATCAGCATGCCTAAAACATAGGCACTCATCATATAATAACAAATCATGATAAAAGGCATCATCTTATCTCCTTATCACATACTCCAGCGGACCAGAAAGTCAAGTTTAGCACTATAGACCACCATAAGAATGCCCACAATGGTGATGATCACCCAGGGCACCCAGGTTGCTCTGAGAAATGACCAGTAGGATTCCCGGTATTCGCTTACCATGACGCTGAGCCGGCCGATCAGGGCTGTGGGGGGAAGACCGTCGCCCAACGGCCATAACAAGCTCAATCCTGCGATGGCGACGGTGGCATGCAGGCCAATGGAATCCAGATACCAAACCAGCGGGATTCCAATAATAGCGGCCCCTCCGTAAGTGAGAACCCCTTCGGATACCGGGATAATAACGGCCAGGGAAATAAACAGCAGAATAAGAGGGGTGCTGATAACGGCAAACGAGAGCAGGCCCCGGACACCGGTAACGGTCATGATCTGCTGCAGCATTCCCACGACCGTCATCGTGGCTAGAAGAGGCAGCAGCCGTTTGACGGTATCCCGGGAAATATGCAAAATATTCAACTTGACCGGGCTAAGAAAAAATGCAGCCGCGGCCGCCAGGACAAATTCAAGGGAGAGACCCAATATCGGAGTGGTAAAGGGCCAGATCCGGTACATAACGACCAGTCCGAAAAACACGGCGAAAGGAAGAACAACCCGCCACCAGGTCATCCCTTCCGGGATTTCGGGGATTATTTCCAGAGCCTCATCCGGGGACATGGATTTTTGCTTTCGGCCCAAAAACAGCACGGTCATGCTCCCCAGCAGTAATACGGGGATGCCCAGCGGCAGCTCAAAACCGACATATGGAATAGCGGTGCCTGCAGACAGGATCATGGCCCAGATGTTGACCGGCGGAGCCGCGGCGCTGAGGCCGGCGACGATAAATAAAATTGCCGCTACCCGGCGGCGGCTTATACCCAGATGCCCCAAAGCCACGGCCACCGGTGCTCCCACAACCAGCAGGGAGACGCTGCCGGCTCCGGTCAGTGCGCCCGGGATCAAGACCACCACCATAAGCAGAAGGAGGGCGATGATCCGTTTGTCCGCAAAATACCGCAACGTGTTTTTGACAACGTAATTAACCCCGCCCGATTCGGAGACTATGGCCATAAAGATGGTTGCGGTCACAAAGACCAGGATGACATCTAAATAAGTAAACGACCCTTCTACCAGGTGCCGTGCCAATTGATTGACCGGCGGGGTCCGGAGAACCGCACCGGCTGCGCCTCCGGCCACGGCGGCGACGAACATGCTTAACTCAACCGATAATTTTCTCCATTTGGCCACGGAATAAGAGGCGACCATAATGACAAGTATGATTTCTATTTGCAGTTGCATGGTTCAACTCCTGACCTCCCATTCTACATTCCGAAAAAATCCATAGTCAAGTCGGATTGGATTATTCATAAAAAATTGTGATGATTCATTCATCAATCCTTGATATCGATGTTCATGGTTTCAATCTAACCTGGATTATTCACGGGCCGAGATTGCCGCAAATTTCGGTTTGCGGCGA
>CAYRTV010000365.1:0-3052 GCA_964427225.1 uncultured Eubacteriales bacterium | reverse complement strand
ATTATAGCAAACATTTCTATTAAATCAACCCCCAAATAAAATTTTTTTAAATGTGTACTCCCCCGGCCCTCGCTGCAGATGTCATTCCTGGAGCACAGCGCTCACCACCAATCATTTACTGTTAGCCATCCACCTGGTTTAAGTGTTTTGCGGTTTTTCAGGATCAGTGCCTGTGAATATCCCGGTGCAGAATCTTCCTTATTTCATCCGGATCTTTCAGAGAAGAAAAATCCACATGCTCCTGCTTCAAATAATGTATCATGTAATCGATCACAGCCTGCGGGAAAATATTATCTTTTTCGTATAGATTTCTGTTTTTTTCCAGCACCTTCGCTGATTCGGCGCAGCTTGCCGGCAATGATTTGAATTCTTTTCGTTTCTCATTCGACCAACTGGTTCCCTTAACGTAAAGCGTTTCCGCTATGGCAGCTGCTTCCTCATGACGAAAGCCCCATTCTGCGGCCAAAGTGACACCGGCCAGCAGCAAGTGAACCAAAGCACTTCCATCCGGGCTGCGCAATTCAATCGTTTTGCTGTCCTCCCAGTCCTCAAGCCGGACGGATTCCTGAGGATTGACTTTACCGGCCAGGTCCAGTTTATCCGACCAGGCCAGCGGCACCCGGATTAAGGCATCCCGGTTCAACCCGCTCCAAAAAATTCGCGTGGGCGCTTCTTGGTCAGGGACCAAACGAAAATAAGATGATGCCACCGTATTGCCGAACGCTGTCAAAGAATCAGCATACTCGCATAAACCCCCGACTAAGCGCTCAGCTTCTTGTGAGAGACGGCCGTCCGGGCGCTGCATAATATTTTTTCCGTTCTTATTGATCTGCAAGTGAAAGTGGTATCCATTGCCGGCAATTCCGTTTTCGAGTTTGGGGGCAAAAGAAACCGTACAGCCATTCTTATATGCGATATTACGAATCAGCCAGCGTGCCACCACTAAAGCGTCAGCCATTTCCTCTACAGGCCGGGGCAGAAATTCCACTTCCAGCTGTTCGGCCTGTTTACCGTCGATTTCACTTAGATCGGATTTCAATGTCTCAATATGGCCGACTTCACTGTGTGCATATTTGACCGCACTTGTTATCTGAGTGATATGCCTCAGGATTTCTTTTAATATTCGACCGCTTTTCACGAAAGGAGAGGATTCGTGGTATCCCCGCTGGCTTTCCAGCGAAAATAACTCTCTGTCCTTATCGAAAATGAGATAAAATTCCAATTCTCCCAGGGCAAATAATTCCAGGCCGGTCTTCTTTCTAAACATTCTTGCGGCATTGTGAAGAATAGTATCCGGTGCGAAGCGGGCCCGCTCTCCGTCTTTAGTGAAATAACGGCAAATAAATCCCAGGCTTCCATCATCAAAAGGATTTAAAAAAGCGGATTTGTAGTCGGGAACCACATAAAGATCGGACAGAGATGATTCCACCATGCCCTTGAATAAACTAGACCCATCCACCCTCTCTCCCTGGGCCAAAATGATTTCCGCCCGCCTGCGGTCGGGTACGGGAAGATTCAATTCCTTCAGCCGGCCGTCCAGAGCAATATAGTGGAAAGTGATTCGTTCAATCTGTTTCTCTTCGATTATTTTTAATAAATCCGACCGCTGAAACTCATTGGGATACTTATTAAGAAGTTGAGACAGCGGATTGGTTAAAGCGTATGAAAATTGCGGCGTTGTCATATTCCTACTCCCAGATAGTTATTATTCCCAGCGTGACCCCATGTCATTCCCTGCTTGGAGTAATGGGAATCTTGGCCCGTGAATAATCCAGGCAAATTAATATTAAGATAAGCAGAGCGATTATTTTACCTTTATAAAAACGATTTGTCGAGAAATGATGAGTTAAGTTTCACTTGCATCTTCAGAGAAAGTAAAAAATAATAGGAAAAACCATCATGGAGTGTAAAGGAGAATAAAGTCATGCCAAAAACCGTGGATATATATCTTCCCTTGGACAGCCGGGATGAACCTAATCAGGAAGTCTGGCCTTTGGTCAGGCGTCAGGTTGAAGACATAAAAATAATCATTCAAAAATGCGGATGGAAACCCAATGTTCTTAACCCGGAAAAGCCGGTCTCAAGTGTAGCCGAAGGCATGCAGGTCATAGACAAATGCCGGGGAGATGGCTTTATTAACTTTTTCGGCGGCTGGGCCTACCCTGATTTCTCAGTCAGCCCCATGTGGCAGCTCCCTCCGGATGTGCCCAAATTGATGCTGGGCAGCGCCGTCCCCGATTACCCCGGTGCGGTCGGGCTTTTAGCCGCGGCGGCCGGGACCGAACATGTGGGTATTTCCACCAGCCGCCTTTTTGTGGCGGATTTTTCTGATCATTCGGCTTATATCGATCCCATCAAGATCTTTCTCGACACCGGCCGTTACAAGCCCCTGTCCCAGCAACCCATCACCGTTGATCCGACCCCTGCCGACCGGGAAAAAGCCCAGCAGGCCGCCGGCCGCTTACAAGGCTCCCTATACGGGTCTGTAGGCCCCCGTTCCATGGAGATGTGGAATAAAATCTCAGAGGCTGATTTTCTTAAATATCTCGGTTGCGCCCGCCTTGGTTTTGACGGCTTGCGGCTGCTTAAAATGGCGGAATCCATCCCGGATAAAAAAGCCGAAGCCGCCTTGGATTTTCTGGTGGATAAAGGTATGGACCTGCGTTTAGGGCCTGATCCCAAGCGTCATTTAACTCGTGATATGGTGCTGTTCCAAATGAAAGTGTATTACGCTCTGCTGGAGTTGAAAGACCGGTTCGGATTGGATTTCATGGGAGTTCAGGATCAGCTCGATTGGATTCTGTACTATCCGGCCACAGATTTATCCCTGGGCCTTCTCAACAACCGGCTGCGTCCGGACACTGACAATCAAACCGTCGTAACCGCGACGGAAGCGGACGACGGCGCCGCGGTCACGATGCAGCTTCTCAAACATCTCAACGGAGGGGAACCGGCCGGATTCAATGATTTGCGCTATTGGGATCCGCATTCCAACCTTTATTGGTTTGTCAATTCCGGCGCCCTGGCTCCCTATTTCGCTCAAGGCAGCCAT
>CAYRTV010000364.1:0-3070 GCA_964427225.1 uncultured Eubacteriales bacterium | reverse complement strand
TCATCCAGGAACTCGATTTTATCATCCTGGAACAAATCTTCCATGATTTTACGGGAAAGATAATTTACTTTTTCTCTGGATAAGCGAATGCTCATAAAACGATGTCCTTTTCCTTTGCCAGTTTGGTTTTTATCATGCGAAACATGGTTTGATATTCGATGTTTTCTCTTCGAATTTTTTCCCGGTGCTGATTGAGTATTTCTCTGACTTCCTGGTCGAGTTTCTCTTCATTGAGAAATTCTTCCGTTATCAAATTTTTGACGTCTTCAACCACTTGATTTTTTTCTTTTGCGCGGATTTTGCCTTCTTTTAACAGATTTCTGACAATAGCAAAAGCTACATGGTCGATTTCGTTTTTGTTCAATCTCATTGTCCAATTAAAATACTACACATAGGCTCAAAATTCAAGACTTGTTGTGCCAACAATTCAAAAACTTGGATTTTAAAGCGGTTTTATTTTTGTCTTGCAGAGAGGATTAGAGAGTAAATAAAACCCCCCAAACAAACGCCGAAAATCAGTATCATGAATATCAAAGCTTCAAGCTTCATTTTTGGACAACCTTTTTGCAATAAATTTATTGAACATTAAAAAGACGGCTAATGCAACAATCCACTGAAACAGTACAGTACCCAAAGTGCCCTGTGAGAATGGATTGAACCAATTGTCGGGATTGTTTTTATAACTATCGTAGAACCACCATCCCAACATTGCCAGCAGCTGCACCGGCAGCACGAATTTGACGAGGAAATCAAAACCTTTACCCAGCTTAACATTGACATCAAGATTGGAAATAATCTCCTGCCGGAATTTTTTGGGGCCGGTTTTGAGTACCAGGAAAATAAAGAAAAATCCGCTGACCATGAGCCCTAAACCCCAAACGAAATCCTGATTATTAAAAAAACCAAGGCTGAGGGCTGACGGCAGCCCCAGGAGAAAGCAGCCGGCACCTACAACCGTGACCGCCTTTTTTCGGGTCAGGCCGGCATCTATGAAAATACGGCTGATCAGTTCCAGTTGGGCGATAAGCGAGGAGAAAGCGGCGAAACACAATGCCAGAAAAAACAACGCTAAGAACAAATTGCCGGAAGGAATCTTAGAAAAAAGATTGGGAATCCAAATGAAGGTCAATCCCTGGTTATCTGTCTGCATCACGTCCAGAACTCTTTCCTGGGTCATGTTTTGGCCGTGGAAAAAGGAAAAAACTGTTGGAATGATCGTCACCGCGGCCAGCAGGGAAGCAAAATAATCTCCGAAACCCAGTGTTGTCGATGTCAGGAGCGGATTTTCATTTTTATGAGAGTAGACAGCATATGTCAGCATTAACCCCCATCCGGCTCCGGTTGACCAGGCGGCCTGGCTTAATGCATTCAACCAGATCTCATGATTCCCAAGTTCGGATAGATTGGGAGAAAAAAGAAAATTCAATCCCTGGAAAGCTCCCGGCAGTGTGATTGCGCGGATGGACGCAACGATCAGCAGCAGAAAAAGCGAAGGAATCAAAATTTTATTGGCTCTTTCTATACCTTTAACCACACCGAAATATATGATGGCGCAGCCGATGAAGATGGCAACAAAATGAAAACCGACAGGTTCCCATGAGGACGTGAAACCCCGCCAGAACTCGAGCGGCTTTTTTTGAATAAGATTCTGAAATATGGTTGCAAATAAATATTTAATGCACCAACCGGTCACCACGGTGTAGTAAAAGGTGATGGCTGCAGTAACAAAAGCAACAAACGTTCCCATCCAGGCGAAGTTTTTTCCCACCATATCCATGAAAGAACCGACGACTCCACGGCGGGTTTTTTTACCGATGGATAATTCTATAACTAAAAGCGGAATAGCCCACAAGAATAAAAATAGAATCCATGCAATAATGAAGGCTCCGCTTCCGTATTGCGCAGCGATTCTTGGGAATCTCCATAAGTTTCCGGTTCCGACGGCCATGCCGAGTCCAGCAAAAATAATTCCCCAGCGGGATGAGAACATTTCTTTTCCGATCATTTCGCCTCCTCATTCACTTTGGATTGGTTATTTGTATCTATAACTAGAAAAGGATGCAATCCTCCTTTTTCCGGATCTATTTTGGCAAAAGCTATCAGCTTGCCGTCTGGACTGAATAATCGGTTTATTGGATTATCATCTTGTTTGTGCATACGATCGTGTGATTTTTTATCTAATTGAATATCCATTACATGGACCGGCTGAATGATGCCGCCGGATTGAGCCCGTTTGCGCCCAGCTTCAGTCAGGATGATTTTGGGAAAATGAGGGAGGAGAGATTCTAAGGGGAAAATGAAATTCCCCCATTGCTGGGTTCTCATATCTTCACGGATTGATTCTAATGTCATGGCATCTTCTAATTCATATGGACCAATCCGGGTCCGGATAAGTTGCGCCAGGTGAGCGCCGCAGCCGAGTTTCCGTCCAAGGTCATTGGCCAGCGAACGGATATATGTTCCCGATGAACAAAGGACCTCAAACTGAAGCAGGGGAGGGTCATAATTCATAAGATGAAAGTATTCAATTTGGATGGAGTGGGGCTCAATGGATATGTCCTGATTTTTTCGAGCGAACGTATAAAGCGGTTTTCCTTTGTATTTCTTTGCTGAAAAGAGAGGTGCGGTCTGAGTTATCCGGCCTTCAAAATAGTGCATCGCTTGAAGAAGCTTCGCTGTGTCGGGAAAAATGCTTGTTTCTTCCCCAATTATTGTTCCGGTGGCATCATATGTGTCTGTAGCGAAACCAAGCTTTATACGGCCCTGATAGACTTTTTCCTTTTCTGAAAAAAAGGGAAAAAGCCTGGTTGCTTTTCCGACAGCTATCAATAGGAGTCCGGTCGCCATAGGGTCAAGGGTGCCGAAATGCCCCACTTTTTGTTCTTGGATAATATTCCGTATTTCCTGCACCACATCATGGGATGTTATATTTTGAGGTTTATGTACAGCAATTATTCCGTCCATTTATTTATGAAAAATCAACCAGCATTATGATCCGTTCAATTTCAAGATTTGATTAACTTTTTTGGGAATCCGGCCGATCAGCTCCGGGTATTGTCCTCTAACTGTG
>CAYRTV010000363.1:0-3104 GCA_964427225.1 uncultured Eubacteriales bacterium | reverse complement strand
GAAAAAGAAAGCAGCAACATTCTGGCAAAAAATATTACCCGCGGGATAGGCATAGATATAAAAAAACATGGGTCTCTCCGGGTCAATCCCGGATGTCAGGGTACAAAAGGCCTTCAATTCACTTTATACCGATACAGCGCTGAAAAGAATTTGCATATAAATGTATATTTTAAGAGAAAGCAAAGGAATCTAAAAAAACTTTCTATTATTAAAGAGAACCGCAGGGGGTATTCTCATTTCATTCATGAAATATTTGAGTTTAAAGCCGGCGATGAAATCGTGATTGAAGCCAGGGGGCAAGGCGCTGTCATTGTCAGCGACCTGCTCATTTATGACATTCTCCCTGTTTCTGAAAGAAAATATGTATTTCTTATCGCTTTAGATAATTTGGGAAGCGGAAAAATAGGAGGAAAAAGAAACGGAATAACCCTGACGCCGGCTCTTAATCATTTTAAGCAAGATTCGGTTTTTTTTGAAAATGCGTTCGCCCAAAGTTCTTGGACCTATCCCTCTTTTATGTCGCTTTTTTCCGGGGTGAATGAACATAAAATCAGTCTGAGAAAATATGGACATTTACCCCTCGATGAGCCTTTTTTAGTAGAGCAGATGTCGGAAAAATTTATCACCGTGAACTTTAACGGCGGAGCATGGATGCAGCCTAAATTCGGAAATTCCCGGGGATTTGACTATATACAATCCTTAATAGGAGCAGAGATTCCATCTTCCGGCGAGATGTTAATCAGTCAGTCGGTTGATTTTTTGCAAACTCATCCGGTACCGCGGTTGATGATGTTTTTACACACCTACCAGGTACATTCCCCTTTTTCACCCAAAGCTGAATATTTAAAAAAGATTAATCCTTCTCCCAAATATTATCAATTGCAGAATTTTGCTGACCGTTATCAATATAAAAGCGATGTTGAGACTGAGGAACAAACGGCCCTGAAAGAATTATATGACGCCGAGATTATGGAATTTGATCATTATTTCCATCGATTCATCGATTATTTAAAAACCGCAGGAATTTATGATCAATCTATGATTGTATTTCTTTCCGATCACGGAGAAGAGTTTTTCGAGCACTCCGGCTGGTATCACGGCCATTCATTATATAATGAATTGGTCAAAGTCCCGCTGATGATCAAATTTCCAGAGGGGGCCGTGACGCCTCAAACCCTCCCATTCAATGTCGGTTTAGTTGATCTTTTTCCCACACTTCTGGATTTTTATGACATCCCGGCGCCCAAAAACGTGGATGGAACCAGCTTAATGAAATCCATCCATACCAAAAAAAATCCACACCGGGAGGTGCACTTTTCCACCTCCTGCTGCATTTTTGACCATATGCCGCCAAAAGCAGGTTTTGTCCAAAAAAATCACAAAATTATTTTTAATTTCCCGTTTTCTGAAGATTGCCTGAATTACTTTCCCGATCAGCATCAGCCGCCTCCGTATACTCCGTTGGAGATTTATGATATAGAGGCCGATCCTCATGAAATCAATAATTTAACAGCATCCAGGCCGGATTTAATTAAGCAATACCGCAAAAAATTGAACCAAGTCATCGAGTGCATCCAATCGAAGGATTCAGAAAAAGAACAGGTGCAAGTCGATTTGACGGAAAAAGATATCGAAAAACTCCGGTCACTTGGATATCTTAAATAATCAAACTGACAACCAATTCATGGTGCTGCCACTAAGAGTTGACAATGCTCCGGTGCATTGCTTTTCGGATTTCACAAAGCAGAAATAAGTTTGTGTTAAATATCGATGGGATAAACAAAAACCTTGACTTTGTGGCATAATTGGTGACAACTTAGGGGAAAACATATATAAGGGGATGATAAATGAAAAAACTAAAATTTCATCTTTTCCTGCTTCTTGCGGTTTTCCTTGTCAACGGTTTTTTTATGGTGACAGGAGTTTTTTCCGATGATGAGCCGGTTCCGAGATTGGCTCCTTTGAACGAAGAATTTCTTCAGGTTCAAGCCGATCCCAGTCATCCGATTCTCATGCGTTTTTCGGATGAAGGTTATCCCTTAGGGGATCTGCCGAGTCCGCATGATTCATCCTACCACCCCTTTCTCCCAAAGACCGAAATCGCCTGGGAACTGCCGGCATCTTTCGACCTGAGAATGGAATACAAAGTCTCTCCGGTCAAAAATCAGGGCGGCTGCGGTTCGTGCTGGGCTTTCGGCACGTATGGTTCCCTGGAATCCTATCTGATGAATGGTATTGTTTGGGATTTCTCGGAACAAAACCTGATACAGCACCATGGTTTTGATTACGGCCCATGCGACGGCGGCCATATTTTCATGTCGACGGCCTATCTTGCAAGATGGGACGGCCCCGCCAATGAAGTGGATGATCCTTACGAATACGATTCTCTAGATCTGGCCCCGGTAAAAAAGCACGTTCAAAACGTCATGTTTATACCCACCCGTACAGGGCATAAGGATAACGACGATATCAAAACCGCCCTGATGACTTACGGAGCTGTCCATGCTTCTATGTATTGGGACAATTCCTGTTATAATTCTTCCACCCACTCATATTATAATAAAAACTCTCAAGTCGGCGGCCATGCAGTGACCATCATCGGGTGGGACGATAACTACAGCAAGAATAATTTCAGCCCCGCCGCCCCCGGCAACGGAGCATTTATCGTAAAAAACAGCTGGGGGGACAGCTGGGGCGATGACGGCTATTTCTATGCGTCCTACTACGATAATTATTTTGGGCGACGCAACTATAGTGCTGTCGTAACAGCCGAAGATAAAACCAATTATGAGGATATCTATCAGTATGATGAACTGGGATGGGTCAATTCTTTCGGATACGGCGCCAATACAGCCTGGTTTGCTAATATTTTTACCTCAGAATCCAATATTCCCTTGAGCGCTGTTAGTTTTTTTGCCGCATCCACCCGGAATGCTTATGAAATTTACGTATACAAGGATGTCAATTCCGCCAACCCCCGCAGCGGCAGCCGGGTTTTCAAAACATCCGGCCGGATTGACGCTCCCGGCTATTACACCATTGAATTCAACAGGGGCATCAGCCTCTCAAAAAACAAAAGATTTTCCGTGGTCGTTAAGCTCACA
>CAYRTV010000362.1:0-3109 GCA_964427225.1 uncultured Eubacteriales bacterium | reverse complement strand
CCCGGGAAACGGTCATTGTGCGGGCACCGAATGAGTATGCCGTGGAACATTTTGAAATTCACAAGGATTCCATTCTGCCGGGGCAAAAGGTTTTAATCATCGATGACCTGATCGCAACCGGTTCTTCATCCATTGCAGCTATCAATTTAGTGAAAGAACTGCAAGGTGAAGTTATCGGATATGCCGCTTTGGTTGAGCTTTCTTTTCTAAAAGGAAAGGAAGCAATCAAGGAAGCGCATCCCGATGTGGATGTGCTGGCTTTGATACAATACAAGGAATAAACGGTCATGGGGACTCTGCTGGAAAGGCTGTTTCATTTAAAGGCCGGGTCGACGAGCGTCAGAACGGAGGCTGCAGGCGGGCTGACGACGTTCATGACCATGTCGTATATTATTTTTGTCCAGCCGGCCATTCTTTCAACGGCGGGAATGGATAAGGGTGCGGTTCTGACCGCGACCTGCCTGGCATCCGCTCTGGCTACATTGTTGATGGGCCTGCTGGCCAATTACCCGATCGCGCAGGCTCCGGCCATGGGACATAATATATTTTTCGCAGTTATTGTCTGCGGAACCATGGGGTATGCATGGCAGACAGCTTTGGGCGCAGTCTTTATTTCCGGATTGATTTTTATCGTTCTGTCACTTTTCGGGGTATGGGGCGGTTTAGTGGCGGCGGTTCCGGATTCATTAAAACATGCCATCGCCGTCGGCATAGGACTGCTGATTTCTTTGGTCGGCCTTGAATATGGGGGATTGGTTGTCGATACTCCGGGGGTCTTAGTCGGATTAGGGGACCTGACCAGCCGGCCGGTGATTTTGGTGATATTCGGCATTTTTTTTACGGCAGCCTTGATGGCAGTGAAAATAAAAGGATCTATATTATGGGGGATACTCGGGACTGCATTGGCCGGCATTCCTTTGGGAGTGGTTGAATATCATGGGATAATGTCTTCTCCTCCCAGTCTGGCTCCAACCATATTTAAACTGGATATAGCCGGGGCTTTCAACTCGGGACTGCTGACCGTCATCTTTGTTTTTTTCTTCTTGGATTTATTTGACACCATGGGGACATTGATCGGAGTCAGCAGTCAGGCTGGTTTTTTGAAGGAAGGCCGCCTGCCCCGGGCGGATAAAGCTATGTTTTCCGATGCAGTGGGAACAACGACCGGAGCTTTGCTGGGAACCTCTACGGTTACCAGTTATATTGAAAGCGCAACCGGAATCGCTCAAGGGGCCAGAACCGGTTTGGCCAATGTCTTTACATCGTTTCTTTTTCTTATCGCCTTGTTTTTTTCCCCGCTGGCTGAAATGATTGGCGGGGAAATGGTTTACAACGGCATAACCCTGCACCCCGTCATCGCTCCGGCTCTCATCATCGTGGGATATTTTATGATGCGGTGTGTGCTGCAGATCAAATGGGATGATGTGACCGAATCTCTGCCGGCATTTTTAACTATCATTATAATGCCGTTGACGGTCAGCATCACAGAGGGGATTGCCGCAGGGTTTATCATGTACTCGCTGCTTAAAGTCGTTTCCGGCAAGAGGCGTGAAGTTCATTGGATCATTTATGTTTTTTCCGTCCTGTTTATTCTGCGTTATATCTTAACCTGACTCATTCATAAAAAAAGTGCGATTTTTTTTCAATCTTTACTTTTCTACGATATGCATGGTTTCTATTTAAAGTCCATTTGAGACATTAAGAATCGTTTCCGGCTCCGCGGCATCGGGCCCGGTTTCCGCTCCCGTTCAGATTTTTAACGCCATTCCGCACTTGGGTTTTCGGCGCCTGCGCAACCTCCCCCGTTTGCTGCCGCGGGCCTCAGCATGACATGCTGGATAAAAAATTCTTTTGACAATCATACTTATTAAAATATATAATAAATAAATAAAGATTATTATAGGGGTAAAATTATTACATGACAATCTGTTATTATTCTAATATCCATAAAAAAAGATTGTTATGTAATATTATTTGTAATTAATCCGGAGGGTCGGCAGGGTGCTTTGGTCTCCGGATAAACATTTAAAGGAGGCCTTTTATGAAAAAAGGTTTATTAGTTTTATTGGTGGTACTGGCTGTGACTATGACCAGTGCCTGGGCGTCACAACATCAGGCCATGGTATATGTTGTGCACGGTATTCCGGGAATCGATCTTGGATTGGATTTGGAACTCCCGGTGGACATTTCCGTTAATGGAGCCTGTGCCATTACGGATTTCAAATTCAAAGACATTGTCGGGCCGATTCCGTTTGAGCCGGGGGAATATGATATCGCTATCAGCCTGGCGAATCCCGCCAGCCCCTGCAGTGAAGACGCGGTTTTGGAAGCTGCGGTTCCTTTCCATGCCGGAGAAACGTGTACCATCATCGCTCATCTGACCGATGAAGGCGGGATAACCGCTTCGAAATTTACCCATGATGTGTCTCCCATCAAAGATAAATCGCGGATTGTCATTCATCATTGTGCGAATGCTCCCGCCGTTGATTTTATGGGCGAACGCTTATTCGGAGCCAAAACTCCTATGGCTTGGGTCCCGGAGATCAGCAATGGCGACAAGTTCATGCTGGAAGTGCAGCAAAAAGGCTGGCTGTTTACGCTTTATCCCGCTTTTGCCGACATGATGGTAACCCAAAAGCTGTTTAATCTTAGAATCTGGGAAGGAATGTACATATTTGCAGTTGGTTCTTTGGCTAATAATACCTTTGACTGGGTTTGGATTCGGATTGGGGGCTTGAAATAACCCCGGCTGGGAAAAGAGTTGTATTGTATGAAGACTTAGGGGGGATTAATTCACATTAATCCCCCCCCCTTTATTTTTGCGATTTAAGTTTGCCGGCAGCCATAAATTCATCCGGCGGAATGTCTTGTATCCAAACCCGAATGGATGCCGGGGGGACATCCAGAGATTTCTGAACTGCTTTGGTCACTGCTTCAAGTAAGGCTTTCTTCTGTTCCTTAGTCCTGCCTTCAAGCATATGAATTTGGATAAGAGGCATTTTGCGACTCCTTTTGAAATTTTTATTTATTATAACATCATCTTTTAGCCTGGATTATTCACGGGCCGAGATTGCCGCAGACGATGACAATACGTTCATTTATTGTCGTC
>CAYRTV010000361.1:0-3120 GCA_964427225.1 uncultured Eubacteriales bacterium | reverse complement strand
CTGAAGAAATTCATTGATTATCCGGAGGAGCAAATACCCGAAGCATTCAAAGACATATTGGCACAAGAATCAGAAGCCGCCGTAAATGACTTTGTTGATAATCTTTACGATGACACGATTCTTGCTGATCCTGAAAAAAGACTTGAGCTCATCGATAAAGATATGATTACACTCATGAATACCGGCGACCCTTTCATTCAATTGGCGTCTGAATTGGAAAAGGAAATGAAAAATGTTAGAGAAAAAAGCAAAGCCGCCAGCCAGGAGCTCCAGGATCTAAAAATGATCTATCTTGCCGGATTGTTGAAGAAAAATGACGGCCGGATTGCACCGGATGCCAATTCAACCATCCGCTTCACCTATGGATTTATTGAAGGCTACAGTCCCAAGGATGCCGTCTATTATGAGCCGCAGACAACTTTGAGCGGTGTTATTGAAAAAGACGCCGGGGAATTTCCCTTCCGGGTTCCGGAAAAAATCAAAGAACTGCATGAAGATACAGATTTTGGTCCGTATGAGGATGAAGAGCTGAACGACATACCCGCTTGTTTCTTGAACACAACCAGTGTAACCGGGGGCAATTCAGGCTCTCCCACCTTGAATGCCAAGGGCGAGCAAATCGGTATTATTTTTGATATGACCTACGAAAGTGTCACCGCCGATTACTATGAAGTTCCCGAGCTTCAGCGAACCATCAGCGTTGATATCCGCTATGTGCTCTTTGTCACTGAAAAATTCTCCGGAGCAGCCCATATTATAAAAGAATTGGGATTGTAACTCCCTATCAATGAAAACGCATCACATGTCATCCTGAGGCCTGGAGCAGCAGGCAAATGTCATCCCCTTGATCATCAGGATAACACGAAATATTTATTTTTAAAGTAATTGTTCTGGTTAATGAACCTTTACCCCTTTTATTGCGTCTAAACTATAAAGGAACAATGCTGAGCACGAATTTAACATTTCCTATGAGGAGGAAAGAATGTCTATTTTTTCACGTTTAAAGAATACACCCATTTTTTACATCGCTGTTTTGGCCCTATTGCCCGCCGGATTTGTTTTTGGCGATATTGATGATACCATCCGGAAATCATTTTCGGTTGATTCAGGCGGAACATTAAAGCTGGATACGGATACCGGCTCAATAGAAGTACGGGGAACCAGCGACCGGACCCTAGAAATCGAAGTCTATCGTAAAGTCAAAACCAACAATCAAAAAACAGCTCAGCGGATTCTGGATAACTTTCACATTGATTTTGAACAAAGCGAAAATGACATTTACATCACTGGAGACAGGAAAAGAAAAGTTAATTTTTGGGATAACATATGGAACCGTCTTAACATTAAATACATCATTCATGTGCCTGAAGTTTATAACATCGACCTTCGGACCAGCGGCGGCAGTATTTCAGTCGAAGTTGTAGAAGGGGAAGTCAATGTCAGGACATCCGGAGGCAGCCTGGATCTGGATGACATAAGCGGGCCGGTTTGGGGTAAAACTTCCGGAGGAAGCATCCGGGTCGGTCATGTCAATGGAGATGTGGATATCGACACATCCGGGGGCTCGATAAAAATCGACTGTGCCCGGGGAAATGTGAAGGCCCATACATCAGGCGGAAGCATTACGGTTGATGAAGTGATAGGTTCCATCAATGCCGATACCTCCGGCGGGTCGATCAAAGCTCATATTTCACAGCAGCCGGGTTCCGACTGCCGATTGACGACCTCCGGCGGCGGTGTCACTGTTTATCTCACCCGAGACATCGCTGTTGATCTGGATGCCAGCACAAGCGGCGGCAGCGTCCACACCGAATTTCCGTTGACTATCCAGGGGAAAATAGATAAAAGAAAATTAAAATCTAAAATAAATGGAGGCGGCCCTCTTCTCTACCTCCATACCTCAGGCGGAAGTATCTATATCAAAGAATTTTAGTAAAAACGATAAACAAGGCCAGGAAAACGCCCACTAAAAAAGCCAAAATGGAATGCTTTTTCTCGTGTTCTCTCGCTTCAGGCAGCAAGTGCGAAGCAGCAACATAAATTAAAACACCGGAAACAAAACCGAGGGCTAATCCCAGTTGGGGTCCTTTAAGATTGTTTACCAAAGGATAAGCAACAAAAGCACCAACGGGTGTGGTCATAGAAGCCACCAGAAAAGCGACAACGGCCGCTTTTTTTGCTTCAACTTTGGCTTTTCTTAAAACGGAAAAAGTAATGACTCCTTCAGCGAATTCATGCATGACCAAACCAAATCCGGCTAATAAACCAACAGCCAGGCTGGTACTGAAAGTGACAGAATATATGATTCCATCCACAAGGGAATGAATGCCTATGCCTTCAACCGCTGTTATTCCAAATGCCAGGCTTTCCTGTTTTGTTTTCTTTTTTATGAGTTGATTGCTCAGCATCATAAATAAAAATCCGGTTAAAGCAGCGAATCCTGCATAAGAATTATTCTCCAGTGCTCTCGGCAATGCTGAAATAAGCGGTGAAGCCAGCAATATTCCCGCTGCAAAACACATGAGATAAGTTTTTGTCCTTTCAACCCATTTTTTATTTTTGAAAACGGCAATGATGCCTATTCCATTAACAAAGGCGGCGGTCATTGCAAATACAGCAATCCAAATAAAGGAATTATACCCGTTCATTTATTTTCATATTTTCACACTTCGCTGGTATAGTCAATGAATAAACCAGGAGACAGTTCCCTATTGATAAAAGATAGAACTTCGCATAATATTTTAGTATGCGGAATGAATTCATCGACGCAGCGATTCAAGAAGCCCGGCTTGGCATAGATAATAACGAAGGCGGGCCTTTTGGAGCTGTTATCGTGCAAAAGGACACCATTATCGCACAAGCCCATAACCAGGTTATAAAAACAAATGATCCAACGGCGCATGCTGAAATAGTGGCGATAAGGAAAGCATCACAAAAATTAGGACGGTTTGACCTTTCCGATTGCGACATTTATTCCGTTTCCGAGCCTTGTCCGATGTGTTTCGGTGCTATTCTTTGGGCTAAAATCAAGAAAATTTATTTCGGCTGTTCCAGAAAAGATGCAGCGGACATCGGGTTCGATGATGAATACATCTATGACGTCATAAAAGGAAAGGCCTC
>CAYRTV010000360.1:0-3121 GCA_964427225.1 uncultured Eubacteriales bacterium | reverse complement strand
TGGAATTCTCTCCTCGCCAAGCCCCTCCCACCCGCCGCCATTGGCTTCGGAGAGAACCCAACCGCCGCTTCACAGCTCCCTATCTCGTACTGCTTCGCGAAGAGAAACGGAACCGATTCTTGCGGCGGAGCAGCATTCGGGTTCGGCTGCCGTGATAATGAAAACTCAGGGCGAAGACCGGCGTTAAAAATCTGCGGTTATTTTTTCTCCAGCTCTTCGTTCGATTTCAGATCATTGTATTCAATCAAAAGCTTGAGCCACCAGTCCGGATATTCCAGGGCTTTGCGCTTGCGGTTTTCGGTATCGTATATCCAAAGATGGTTGTATTTGACCAGCAGATCATTTCCCAATTCCCACCAGGCATCAATGACCCGTTTGGCGTTGCCGACGCAGTAATCAGTCAAAAAGCGGAATGCTTTTTCCGGGTTTTTCCGGTATAGCTTCTCGGCTAATTCATCCACTTGCGGCGTGCGGTCAATGGCGGATTGTTCCCATTTTTCCTGGGCGGCCCGCACATCCTTGATAGCGTGAGAATATACGACCTGCGTATGAAAATCAACATAATCAAAAGCCCAGCGGGCGGAATCCCGGTTGAACTGCCAGTGGTCGCCGATTTCAAATGAGCGGGGAATTTCCGTGATTCCGGCATAAAGCGGCATAAAACAGGATGTATCCTGGGCACCGAAAGCGAGCCAGACTAAGCCGCCGACCGGATTGGGAAGCCAGTCGCGGGCCTGGGTGACGGTGACGTATTCCGCCCGGTTGACACCAATGATCCGGGCCGTGTTGTATCTTTTCCCGTCCAGTTCAAAACCGTAAGGCAGGCGGTTGGGATTAGCAAAAGGTCCGCCCTGCACTCCGGCGGCCGGATCAAAGGGCGTCCCTTCGAATTGGTCCCGGGTTATGGTCATCACGTCATGCACGGACAGCTTTTCATCTGGTTTAATGGAAAAGGGAAATTCCATATTGGGCTTGTCCGGACTGAATTCCCGGGAAGGTGCCACCAGGTCAAAAAACCGCCACATTCGGGCCCGGGAACCTTGGCTTTCGGCGGCACTGGTTTTGCTGGGGGAGTATGCTTTTTTCCAGTTGAAGGGCTTTCCGCTGTCCGGATCATAGAAACCCTGATCCACCGCGAAGGAAATGACATTGGGGGAAGCCACGAATTGATCCGGGTTGTCCAGATTGATTTCACCTATCCGTGATTCATTGGGGCAGACGCTGACATGATCGTCCGGTACCCGCTGGGCGCACCAGACGGCTCCCGGTTTCCCGCTTTCAGGAGTCCACAGGGGCCCCACCGGCATGATTTCAAAGATCCAGACCTCATTGGGATCTGAGACCGCCAGCATTTCTCCGGAATCGGTGTGTCCATAACCATGCGCTTCGGCCAGTTCGCCCATGATTTTAATCGCTTCCCGGGCGGTGGATGCCCGTTCCATAGCGATCAGGGTCAACATGGTGATATCGAATTTGGCGGACGGCGTAGGATTTTCCATTTTGTCGCGGCAGCCGATGGTGGATTCCCCGAGCGCTACCTGCTGGTCGTTCATATAGCCGAACATTCCATGGATATAGGCATGCGTATGGGGAACTTCAGGAATTTCAAGACCGGTGAAATCGTTTTTATAGATCTCCCATTTCAACCCCTGACTGGGGGGCCAGGTGTGAAACTGGTTGATATGATAGATCTTGCGTTTAGCCCCGGGCTCGTGGTCCGCGGCCGGAACCCGCCGGAAGGTCCAGTCGCACACTCCGCAGTCGCAGGTATGGGTGGTCATGACAGAACCGTCTATTGATGCGTCCTTGCCCACGATAACTACGGTGCATTTATCCATATCCGGATATGGGACCGTTTCCGCTGCGGTTATCCCGGCGGTTAGTGCCAGGATGATGCATAATGCCATAGAGATTTTACGTATCAATGTCTTCCTCCTTTTTAGTTCGAATATGGCCTGACTTATTCATAAAAAAATGGCGAAGTTTTTGCAACCTTTTCTTTCCCGAGTTATACATGGCTTCCATTTAATCTTTTTCGATTTCAATCTTTATTAATGAAACGGTCTTGTCCGTGACGCGGAAATCGTGGGCGGCCGGGAAGCCCGGAACCCAGATGATTCTTTGTCCGGATAAAAAAACCGGAAACCGGTCCCTCTCATCAGGAGGAACATCCCGGGACCGAAAGATTTCTTTAAGCTTTTTCCGCCCTGGTGCGCCCAGCGGGCGGTAGCGGTCTCCGGGACGGCGGTTTCTCACCTGCAGCGGAAGCCCAATTTTCCCGGCATCCAGCCAGACTCGGTTCCGGTCATTGAAATCCAGCTGTCCCATTCCCGGATTGGGAATTTTTTTCAAATGAAAGGCCAAGCCCGCCGCCGGCAGATGCAAGCGGGATTTTCCATGCCAGGTCACATCGTAGTGACCGGAGCCCTTTTCTGAGGCTGAGGTGATATAACCCCGGATATTTTTTATGATCAAGTCTTTGTCCAAGGGAAAGGATTGTTCCTTATTCAGTTCCAGGCACCGTTCAGTATCTTCAAAGGTCAGTCCGGCGGTATCCCCGCGCAGCCGGCGCAGAAATTCACGGATCACCCGGCGGCGCAGAGCCGGCGGCATGCGGTCCAATGTGTCTTTCCGCAATGCCGGGCGGCCCTTATACTCAGTTTCGGCGGCGGCATACGTTTTCTGAGCGAGATCATGAATGAGTTCATCTTCTTCGCGCATGATATCCGCATGCTTTGCCAATCGTTTCGGAATGCCGGCATGCATTTGATCCATCAAAAAAGGAAGGATACGGTACCGGATCCGGCTGCGGAGGAAACGGGGGTCGGTATTGGTTTCATCCAGCCGGTATTCCAGATTGCGTTTTTTTAAATAGGCCAGTATGTCTTCCCGGCCGATTTCAATTAGAGGGCGGATAGTTTTCCCCCGGCGCGGCCGGATGCCCCCCATTCCCCGGGCACCGGTTCCCCGGAAAAGGTGCATCAATACGGTTTCAGCCTGGTCATTTAAAGTGTGGCCCAGTGCGATGCGCTGGGAACGGCTGCGGGCTGCCGCAGCCTCTAAAAAAGCATATCTGCGGACTCGCCCCGCTTCTTCTAAATTCAATTTATTTTTTTGGGCA
>CAYRTV010000359.1:0-3144 GCA_964427225.1 uncultured Eubacteriales bacterium | reverse complement strand
ACACCCCTGCCGCCGATAACCTTGCGGGGTACAATCATCATTCCCGCTGCGGCCGCAGCGCCGGCAGTCATGAATTTACGCCGGGTCATAGGGCCGGCAATTCTATTATTTCCGGAAACTTTAGATTGACTCATTGGATCTCCTTCTTTACCTGATTTGCCTGATTGGATTATCCAGGCGAACTGCTGTCATTAATATATATTCGAATAAATCGCAGAGTCAAATTGTAACTTTTCACCTTTTACTTTTTGCTTTTCACTCCTGCGAAGCACTCTAAGATTCCCGTCGCTCCACTTCAGGAATGAAAAGGAGCCTCCATCCCAGCTATGATTGACAAAAATATCTAAAATCATTACTTTGTAAAAAATGAAAAGCAAAGGTAACCAAATGAATAAATTAATGCGATATCCTCTATTATTTGCATTTGCGTTAGTTGGTCTTTTCTCCCTATTGGCCGCACAATTTACCCCTGATGAAGCTACATTGCGGGAACAGTGGGAGACATTCCTTGAGACAGCCGACATTATAGACTGGGAACAGCCATGGTCGGAACATGAGGCGATTAATGAGCCGTTTCTACTGACTCTTGAAAAAGACGGAATAACCGCCAAGGCTGTATGGAAAAACTGCCAGGGATGGATCGGCGGTTTTGAGGAAAACTGGGAATGGGAAGTGGCCGCCTACCGGCTGGATAAACTTTTAGGCCTCCATATGGTGCCCCCCACAGTTCCCAGGCGGTTTCGAGCCAAAACAGGTTCCTGTCAGCTTTATATTGTACATATGATGACGATGAAAGAAAAGGCGGCCAAGGGTTTGTCCGTGCCGCCAGTTTATGTAGATCAGTGGAACAAAGCCACTTATCTTCAGCGGGCTTGGGATAACCTGATAGCCAACACCGACCGGCATCAGAATCAATTTCTTATTCTGCAGGACTGGCGCATGATCCTGATTGATCATTCACGCACATTTAACACCAAAAAACAATACAGAAATGACCTGATTTTCGATGAAAATTATGACGAAGGGCCCCGTATTATGCGAATGCTGCCGGTTCATGTCTATAATAATTTAAAAGACCTGACTTTTGACCGCATCCGGGAAGCTGCAGACGGCACCCTCGATAGGGATGAAATAGAATGTGTTCTTCTTCGCCGCGATCTGATCATCAAATTTATTGATTCACGAATTGCCGAACTTGGCCGGGATCAAGTCCTCTACTGAAGCATGGCTCACGTCTGTTGACGTTGACCCGCGATGTGCTCTGTGCTATAAATCATCTACGAGAGGGTCATATCTGAACTGGATTATTCACAGGCAGAAGCTGCCGGAGGCGCAGGCTCAGGGCGTGTAACTTTGGTCAGGCGAATAAAGAAAATAAGGAAGTGAATATAATTAAACGGCTTTCCTTACGGAAAAAAATCACCGGAATCACCCTGACGGTTGTCTTTATTTCTCTAGCAGCCGGATTGACACTGATTGTTCTGTATCAATACCAGGCTTCCAGAATTTCATTTATAGAAAGGATTCAAAACCAGGCCGCCTTGATCGGAGAATATACTCATGGATCCACCGGCTATATATCCTCCAGCAACGCAAGACAAGCCTTATCAGCACTTCAAGCAGACCCATTCGCTGAAGCGGGAGCGGTTTACAATACCAATGAAGTCCTTTTAGCCGGCTTTAATCTGGATTCGGAAACCCCTGACCTTTTATCCCCGGGCGGAGAGGATTCTTTTCTGTTTCATGATACATATTTAGACGTGGCGGAACCCATTCTCTATAATTCCCAAGTGCTGGGATATGTCATCCTGCGTGCGGATACCGGCCATTTGGGAAAAGAAATCATACCTTATATCATGGCCGCCGCTTTGTTGTTTATCCTGCTGATGCTGGCTGCCTATATCCTGGCAAGTCAATTACGAAAAATCATCACCCGGCCCGTCGAAAAACTAATGCGGTCGACACAAAAAATTGCAGGCCCGGGAGAAACCGCTCAGCATTTCAAGAAAAAACAGAAAAATGAAATCGAGATTCTGAAAAACCGGATCCATTATCTCATCGACATTGCTGATTTTCGGGAAATGAATATTGATAAAGTCAAACAAACTCAGGCGCAGTATGAAACCGCCCAAGAATTTCTCAACCGATACCGGGAATATTTTGAAAACACCGCCGCAGGATTAATGGTTTTAAAAACAGAAGACAAAGGCAGGAATTTTACGATTTCCGAATGCAACATGGAGGCGGAACGTTTGGTCTATTCTCACAGGTCCGATCTCATTGATGAAAAAGTAACTGCTGTGCTTCCGGGATTGTCTGATAAGAAAATCCGCAAAACCATGCAGCAAGTCTGGAAAACCGGAGACACGGCTTACTGCCCATATATCCAATTTAAACCCAAAAAACAAAGTGAATGGGCAGAACTTTATATAGCAAAACTTCCCTCCGAGAAACTGGTGTTGGTTTTCCACGATGTCACCCAGAAAAAAAAAGAAGAGGATGCCCGCAAGAAATGGGAGACCGAGCAAAGGAAAAAAATGGAATCTCAAGCCACGGAAAAAATGGAGTCCCGGCTGGAAAAACAGCAGGCCGGATGGAAAGATTTTGAGCTGGAGCTCTCCGGCCTCTTTAATACGCTCGGAACAGATCTCACAGCACCATTGGAGCGTATCGACGACTACAGCCGGGCGCTTTTAAAAACTCAATCCGCTCAATTGGATGATCAAGGAAAAAATGATCTAATTCAAATTCGGGCGGCGGAACATCGCCTGAAACAGCTTTTTAAAGCGCTGAAATCTCTGGAAGAAATTTCACAAAAAAAACTCAAGCCGTCAAACATAGACCTTAGTGCTGTCGTTCGAAAAAAAATGGCCGAATTAAAGGACGGCAATCCTAACCGCCCTGTGAAAATCACCATCCAAGACGTTCTGACAGATACCGGAGATCCTGATCTCATCCAGCTTGCGGTTGAACAGCTTCTCACCAATGCCTGGAATTTTACCGCTAAATGCGATGAAACCCGAATAGAGTTCGGACGGAAAACCGACGGTGACGTGCCCGAATTTTTCATTCGGGACAACGGCATTGGTTTTCCGCAGATCGGAAGAGCACACGTCTGAACTCCAGTCACGTGAAACGATCTCG
>CAYRTV010000358.1:0-3158 GCA_964427225.1 uncultured Eubacteriales bacterium | reverse complement strand
TCACATTAACGGATTCCTGAGGAAGATCAGCTGCGATGGATGTCCAGGTCTGCCCATAATCTTCAGATTTATAGAGATAGGTGCTGAAATCATCATCCCGGTATCCGGTAAAAGAAACATACACCCGGCTTTCCTGATAGCGGGAAGCAATCACCCGGCTCACCCATTTATCCGGCAGGGATCCGCTGATCTTATTCCAATGATCACCGTCATCGCGCGTAACCCAAACATTTCCGTCATCGGTTCCGACATACAGCAGGCCCGGGTGAAAAGGCGATTCGGAAATGGCAGTGATGGTGCTGTAAGGGACATCTCCATACGGTCTTTCCGTTGTCAAATCCTCACTGACAGCCGTCCAGTGATCGCCGCGGTCCAATGACTTAAACAGGATGTTGGCCCCATAATACAGAACATGATGATTATGCTGGGAAATAATATACGGAGTCATCCAGTTAGCCCGCAACGGGGGCTGCCCTATCTCGGATTTCGGCATGATGTTTTTGACTTCTCCGGTTTTCCGGTTGGTACGCAGCACCGGACCAAATTGATAGCTCCAATACACAATATTCGGATCCACCGGGTCCACAAAAACAAAAAAGCCGTCGCCGCCGCCTAGATGCTGCCAGGGATCCTCCCGCATATATCCCGGGCGATAATCGCTCGGGCCGAATACAGTGCCGTTATCCTGTAAGCCGCCGTATATATTATAAGGTTCATCCATGTCGACTGAAATCGTATAAAACTCGGCGATGGGAAGATTGGTGACGGGCTGCCAGGTTTCGCCCCGGTCATAAGAGATATCCAGGCCTCCGTCGTTTCCAAGCAATACCCGCTGAGGATAATGAGGATCAATCCAGATATCATGATGGTCCGCATGGACATTTCGTCCGATTTGCTTATACGTTTTTCCGCCGTCGTCAGAGCGAAAAAGACGGATACCGCAGACATAGATCTGATCCGGATTATCGGGGGATACACGAATATCGCAAAATGAATACCCGTAGGTGGAAAAAAATGCATTGAAATAATCCTGGTTGACCTTCTGCCAGGTTTCTCCTTTATCATCGGAACGGTACACTTCTCCTCCAATCACATCGGTCACATGCAGTTTCCGGTCCAGATGAAGGTCCAAGAGATACTGGGCAAATGATTCCGGTGTTAATTCTCCTCTTCTGACCATATTAAACACCATTTCAGCCGTATAATTGGAGGGGACCTCCATTTCTCTCAAAAATTCATTCATCGTCTCATTTAATATGGCAAGAAATTCATCCCGACTCATTTCCCTGATCTGCAGAATGGCCAAACCGGAAGCCGGTTCTTCTTCGGCTAAATCGGCTTTGGTTTTAGGCGCCTGGTTATCCAAAAGGGCATAAACCACATTGGGCTGGGACCGGCTGACCGCCAACCCGATACGTCCGACAAACTCCCCGGCGGGAAATCCGTTGGTGCATTTTTTCCAGGTTTTGCCTGCATCGGTGGTCTTATAAATACCGCTGCCTTCTCCGCTCTCAACATTATTCCAGGCTTTACGGTCTCTTTCCCAGGCCGCAGCATAGAGTGTATCCGGATCCGAGGGATCCATAACACATTCTACGACACCAGCCTTTTCGGAAACACATAAAATCCTATCCCAGGTTTCTCCGCCGTCGGTAGTTTTGTACAGGCCTCTTTCCTCATTATAGGTATAATTGTGACCGATCGCAGCCACATAAACAGTTTCCGGATCATCCGGATGAACCACCACCCGGCCGATATGATGAGTGTCACGCAGCCCCATGTGATTCCAGGTCAGGCCGCCGTCGGTTGATTTATAAACCCCATTTCCGGCATATGAACTGCGGGCCATCAAAGCCTCGCCGGAACCAACCCATATAGTATTCGGATCCGAGGGAGCGACGGCAATATCACCGATGGTAAAAGTGGACTGGTGGTCAAAAATAGGTGTCCAGGTCGTGGTGTTATTGGTGGATTTCCATAAATTCCCCGCACCGGCGGCGACATAAATGGTATAGGGTTCTTCCGGATAAACTGAAATACTGGAAATACGTCCTCCTTGGAAACAGGGGCCCGCAGACGACCATTCCAGATTGCTGAAGACTGAATTTTTTTCCATTTCGACGTGCCGTTTCCAGGCTTCTCTCCGGGTGTCGACCTGAGTCGCTGTATCCTGCCCGGCCGGAAGGGATACCGATGCCGCGATCATAATAATTAATAGTGAAATAAGTGATTTTTTCATGATGCTAAAGCCTCCTGGGAGAAAATGCGGATAAACCGCTGTTTTTTTGGATCTACTTCTAATATATTACACATTTAGGGGGTGAATCAAATCTCTTCAAGAGACTCCCTTCACTCGCGTTACTTGAGTTGCCCGGATTCAAATCCTCATGCCGTTCCCGAAACCTCCACCATGTCATGCCCTGCGCCTTGCATCTGCGGCAATCTCGGCCCGTGAATAATTCAGGTTAAGTAAGGTTTTCAGATTTGAGATTTGAGATTTGAGATAACTCTTTACTCTCCACTCCTCACTCTTTACTTTATACGAGGCAGCTTAAGCGCCGACGGTGTCACCGCGATTCCTCCCTTTGATGTGCAGCGAAGTTCGGAGGGCAGCATACATCCGGATGCGTAGACTGCGTCTATGGTTTCGTCGAGGGGGACCGGATTGATATAACCGCCGCAAATAAGATCGGCGCAAACCATGGCTGAGGACGCTGCCGCCGCATTCCGGGTATGGCAGGGAATCTCGCAAAGACCCTGCACCAGGTCACAAACCGAGCCCATGGTGTTTTGCAAGGCAATCGCTGCGGCATCGATTGCCTCCCGCGGTTCCCGACCGGCTGCTTCCACCACCGCCGCCGCCCCCATGGCGCCGGCTGCTCCGATTTCAACCTGGCATCCGGCTATTTCAGCCGCGAAGGTCGCCCGGACGGCGATTATCAATCCGATTGCACCGGCGGTAAACAAACAAAGAGCTGTTTGTTCCTCATTCAGGTCAAACTCTTCTTTAAGGGTCACTATTAAGCCTGGAATAACACCGGCGGCGCCCCCTGTAGGTGCGGCACAGACAATCCCCATGCTGTTGCTGACATGCAGGGCAGCCAAGGCCCGGGCTCCCGCCCGGGAATGAGGGCCGCCGACGGGAAGATGCCTCCTCC
>CAYRTV010000357.1:0-3234 GCA_964427225.1 uncultured Eubacteriales bacterium | reverse complement strand
GTATATCAACTTCCTGTTTTTTATAAATATTGTAGCCCTGTACCAGCGGCGGGGGGGTGCCGTTTATATTTTTAGCCGGCTGCTGCCAGGTTAAAACCACTCCGTCCGGCTCAATCCGGACATCCAGCTTTTGAGGCGGCCGGGCCACCGTTGCCGGTACCAGTAAAGCTGGATCAGAAAAATCAGATTCTTTTCCGCGCCCATCGTAAATCTTAACGGCAAGCGCGAATACGGCCTTATTGATAGCGTCAAGTTCAAAAGGATATTCATAATAGAGAAGAGAAGGATTTTCCGAATAGGAATATTCATGCATGGTATCCTGCAGGATGGTTTCCATAAGCCGGGACTTATCCTTGAATTGAGCGGCTGTAATACCGGAAGCGGATTCTTCTATCGGACTCTGTGCAGCATAAATTTCCACTTTCCCCGGATTATCTAAAGGACTGCCGTCAATATAGACGACCGGATTGCGCCAAGTGAATACGGCTTTGCTTCCTTTTTGATGCACCTGGACGGCTTCCGCGGTTTTGGGGATCTTTTTCACCGGCGGGAGCAAGGGGCCTTTTTTCCCGCAGCCGGAAAAAAACAGGAGCAGCAGAATCAAACAAGGAAAGGCTAACCGGAGCCTGTTTGGTCTGTTCGTTCGGATTCCTGCGCCTGCATTCACGGCAATTTACCTCGCTATGGTTCTCAGATTTGAGATTTGAGATTTAAGATAATATAACTTTTCACTTTTTTACTCTTTACTAAACGAAGCAGTGTGAAACCTTGGCTTCGCTCAGCATGACAGCTTTGCTGCCAATTTCATGCTAATAATTCAGGCTTATCAGAGGATAAAGCGGCTGAGATCCTGATCTTCTATAATGTCTTTAAGCTGGTCCTGAACGAATCCCCGGTCGATCGCAATCTTTTTTTCTTTGGATTCAGGAGCATCAAAAGAAATATCCTCCATCACTTTCTCCATAATGGTCTGAAGGCGGCGCGCCCCAATATTTTCATTCATATTGTTGACTTTTTCCGCCATGGCCGCAATAGCTTCAATTGCGTCTTCCGTGAATGTTACCTTCACTCCTTCCGTCGACATCAGGGCTTCATACTGTTTGAGCAAGGCATTTTGGGGTTCGGTCAAAATCCGGATAAACTCTTCTTTATGCAGGGAGGACAGTTCCACCCGAATTGGAAACCGGCCCTGCAGTTCGGGTATCAAATCGGACGGTTTGGTGACGTGAAAGGCTCCAGCCCCTATGAAAAGAATATGGTCCGTTTTAACCAGTCCGGACCGGGTATTGACAGTGGTCCCTTCAATAATCGGCAGCAGGTCTCTCTGTACCCCTTCCCGGCTCACTTCTGGCCCATGGCCTGCCTCCCGCCCGGAGATCTTATCCACTTCATCAAGAAAAATAATACCGGAATGCTCCACTTTTTCAATAGCTTCCCGGGTAATCTGATCCATATCGACCAGTCTCTGCTGTTCATCATTGATCAAATATTCCCGTGCTTCTTTCACTTTGACCCGGCGGCGTTTGGTTTTCCCGCCCATTCCCGGAATCATTTCCTGTATATGAATACCGATTTCTTCCACTCCGGCATTGGAAAAGATCTCAAAAGGCGACATGAATTTTTCCTTCACATCGATCTCCACCATTCTGTCTTCCAACAATCCGTCGCGCAGCTGCCGGCGAAACTTTTCCCGGGTCTCTTGAAATCGCTTCGCCCGGTCTTCGCCTTCTTCCCCGGGTGTTTTTCTTGGAGGAGGCAGCAGCAAGTCCAGCAGCTTTTCTTCCGCATTCCTGGCTGCTTTGGGGCGGACCTCTTCCATTTTTTCTTCCTTGACCATTCCCACGGAGATCTGAACCAGGTCCCGAATCATGGATTCAACATCCCGGCCCACGTAACCGACTTCCGTAAATTTACTGGCTTCGATTTTCAGAAAAGGCGAAGAAGTGAGTTTAGCCAATCTCCGGGAAATTTCCGTCTTTCCCACTCCGGTAGGCCCGATCATTAGGATATTTTTCGGCGCAATCTCCTCGGCCATATCCGGAGGCAGCCGGCGCCGGCGGTACCGGTTCCGCAAAGCGATGGCAACCGCTTTTTTAGCCTCTCCCTGTCCAATTATGTATTTATCCAGTTCCTCCACAATTCTCTTGGGAGTCAATTCGTCTTCTGAAAGTTTTTTTATAGATTGTTCAAATGATTCAGGTAATTCTATGGTCATTATAATTCCTCAATTGATATAGTATCGTTGGTATAGATGCAGATTCCGGCTGCGATCCGCATGGCTTTCTCTGCGATTTCTCTGACATTCAAACCGGTGTTTCCGGCTAACGCCCGGGCTGCAGCCAGGGCATACCCGCCGCCTGACCCAATGGCGACAATGCCGTCATCCGGCTCCAAAACATCTCCGGTACCGGAAATAAGAAAGGTATTATCCCGGTCCGCCACCACCATCAAAGCCTCTAAACGGCGCAAGGCCTTGTCCAGCCGCCATTCCTTGGCTAATTCGATAGCAGCCCGAGCCAAATTGCCTTGGTATTCTTCCAATTTCCCCTCAAACCGGGAAAAGAGGGCAAACGCGTCCGAGGTGGCGCCCGCAAACCCGGCCAGTATCTGGTTATGGTATAAGCGGCGTATTTTGGAAGCTTTGGATTTCAAGACGGTATCATTCAAAGTGACCTGGCCGTCTCCCGCAACTGCCACTTTGCCGTTAGCGCGTACACAAATTATCGTCGTTGCTTTAACCATCATTTATTCCTCTATCCTGATTCACTATTGGAAAAGCCTTTATTTCATGGTTTTTTGGGGCTCACCCGTCGAAACAGGATGAAATTCTACCTGAAGCATAATGATAAAACGTTCCGCAAGAAACGTCAATCGGCCGGGATTCAGAAGGGCACATATTTCACCCGGCCGGGGCGCAGCTTGCGTCTCAATTTCACATACAAAAAAGCAAAGGCCATCCCGATGAAAATATCAATCCATTTTAGTTCGGCGGCAGGAGCAAGGAAATGACCGTACCTAATAGCCAGCAGCAAAAGGAAGAACAGCAGTAAGGGCAGGAAAAGCGCCTCGTCGTATTTAGTTCGCTCATAATAATAAACAATAAACGCCGTGAATAGAAAGGCCAGCAAAGCCGATAAGCCCAAATCGAGCAGAGGATATCCCAGCACATTCTTGGGCTGTATCATATCCGCCGCCAGGTAATGGACATATACAAACATCAGCGAATTTCGCCCC
>CAYRTV010000356.1:0-3251 GCA_964427225.1 uncultured Eubacteriales bacterium | reverse complement strand
ACATCTTCTTCCGCCTGATGAAAAAAAGGAAGATAAACCGCCCGGTCCTTTTTCAAATCTTCAATAATAACCAGTTTCCGCCGCTCCAACGAACCCATGGCCGTCTGAAATGAATGTTTATCTATCTTTAATTCCTGACAGCACACCTCTTCCAAATGGGATTGCCTGGAAAAAACATGCCCTTCCTCCGTGTCTTTTTCCAGCAGGTAATGGATATATGCTTTGATCCTTTCGGGGGAATCGGATTCCATCCCCAATTTGAGTGCCATTTGATCCGCGGTTTTAAAACCGACCCCCCAAATATCATGACAGGCTTGATAGGGATTGTTTTTAAGAATATGAAACGCTCTTCGTCCATACTGCTTATACATTTTTGTCGCCAGGTTAGTCGAAATGCCGTGCTGCTGCAAAAAGATGATCAATTCCCTGATGTCTTCATGCTGAGCCCAGGACTTTTTAATTTCATTCAGCTTTTTCTTACCCACTCCCTCGACTTTCCGCAACTGATCCGGCGAGGAAGAAAGGATATCCAAAGTTTGTTCTCCGAATTTAGCCATAATCCGTTTAGCCAAAACCGGTCCGATCCCCTTAATCAATCCGGAAGAAAGAAATTTTTCAACCCCCTTTCCGCTGCTGGGGAGAACCGGTGTATAGTGATGCACCCGGAGCTGCTGGCCGAAGCGGGGGTTGAGCTCCCAGGTTCCTTTGACTTTGAGAGTTTCGCCCGGGTTCAGCGGAGGAAAATGGCCGATAAGCGTTACCACCGGTCCCGCTTCAAGGGAGAAACGGCTCACAGTATACCCGGTGTCCGGGCTGTAGAAAACGATGGATTCGATGGTTCCGGTCAGAGCGTCCGCGTTAGGCAAGCTTTTTTTCGACAATAACCGTATCCCCTGGTTTTATACCGGTTTCATCCGCGGCGGAGCCTTCCCTCACTGCAATCTCCAGCGAACCCAGGCTTCCAATCAATGCCAGCAGTCCGCCTTTTTCAGCCGAACTGTAACTCTCCACCATAGGAATACTATGAGAAGAAACGCGGAGACAAAGATTTTCCGGTTCAGGACTCAGAGACTGCAGTACTTTTTCGGAGATATTACTGATTAAGTTCCCGAATTTGTCCTGATAGATAATCTGCCCGCTCACCGACTTCCCGTTGATACGGGTCCGTTCAAATGGAAAGCGGACGAAATCATCAACCAATTCTCCGAATTTGGTTCCGTCAACGTTTTTAGACACCCATCCCGCTACCGGAGACATTTTATCCCGTCCCTCAAAGGTGCACCCGGTTTCCGGATGAAAGTAGTGGCTGGAGGTGACATGACGAACTTCGGGGTATTGAACTCCAGCTAAAACATACGTCAACATTCCATTATCAGGAGCCACAAAAGAATAACCTTCAAATTGAGCTAACAGAATCCGGCGGGAGGAACCGACTCCGGGATCAACCACGGCCAAAAAAATGGTGCCGGCGGGACAGTAACGGAAAACAGCATTCAGGACGAACGCACCTGCACGTATATCGAAAGCCGGGATATGATGTGTGATATCCATGATATCGGCATCCGGATTGATGCCCTTGATTACACCCTTCATAGACGGCACAAAGAAATCCCGGTCTCCGAAATCCGTCAGCATAGCTATTATTGGAGATGGCATCAGGATTATATTATTTGATTGTTTTATCGGGGTCAAGTCTAACAGGAAAGTCTGTTCGGTCTTTTCGGTTTACTCGCTTCGCTCGCGTTTTAAGGGTTACTTGGGTTCCAGCTCGTTTCGCAAGCGTACTAAGCGTCAGCAGCTATGTTTCATACCCCAATCCATTCACCATTTACCATTTACCGGTTTTTTGAAACGAAGCCGCCTGAGGTCCTTCGCTGCACTCAGGATGACATTGAGTATATTTAAGGTCGTCATTTTGCAGTTTATTGACCTGTTCGGCAAAAGATGTTAATACTTCGAATATGAAATTCCTTAAAGTGCTGCTCAACTCCTTACTCAGCGGAATATTTTTCTCATTTTTATTGGCCCTCCTTATCATGGATTTAAACATCCAGACGCCTTTTGATCTATCTTTTTTGTTTCAGACCTCTCTCTATCTGCTCATCACCTACGGCCTGCTGGTGACTCTGTTTTGCATCGTCATTTTTTTCGTGGTGGAATTTTTTTCCGGGAAAAGCATCCAAATAAAGCCCATATCACCCGTCTTTCTAATGACCAGCTTTACTTTCTCCCTTGTCTTTTTTTTGATTCTTTTTTATCAAAACCGCCGCCATTTTGAGTCCATTTTCAGTCCCGAGGTCTCGCGGCTGCTGCAAAACCAGTTTTTAGCTCTGCTTTTTCTCTGCAGTGCCGGATTGATTTTATTTGTTGGGTACTTTTTGTACCGGAAAAGCGCTTTCTGGCTGATCCTGTTCTTTTTGTTCTTTGGATTCTGTATCTCTTATACCGTGATACAGAGAAATGCCTACCCCGGTGAATCCGAAGCCAAAAAAGTCGCACAATTGAAATTCGGTCCCATTCAAAAAAGATTCACGATCATCGGTATGCAAGGATTGAGCTTTGACTTTCTCATCCCCTTGATTAATCAGGAAAAACTTCCAAATTTTTCCTGGTTGATGAACGAAGGCAGCTGGGGAACCCTGGAAAGTTTCACACCCAACGAACCTATTGTTTTAAATGGTTCTTTCAATACAGGGAAATGGCCTTATAAGCATGGCCGCTTGTCCTCCGAAAAACTCCGGCTGGTTCCTTTCCGGATAAGCATCGTCATCGCCCCCCGCTTCATCTTTTTTCATCAGCTCGGCCGGATCGGACTTTTGGAGATATCTCCTTTTGAACCGGAGCTGTTGACTAAGGATATCTGGCATATATTTTCATCCAACCAAACCCCTTATTTGAGAAATGATCAGGCTCAACTCGCTTCTCCAGGAACAATTTCCGAACAATGGGAAACCATGTTCAACCGTTACTACCGGGAACTCAGCGATGATAAGTCCGATTTTTCCAAAATCATAATGCGGGCTTTTTACTCCGACACCCGGCTTTTGGACCAGGTCAGCAAGGAGCGGGATTCCATCCAGCCGCAGCTGCTTTATTTTAATCTAAGCGGATTGAATCTGGTTGAAAAATATTTTTACAAATTCAGCTTTCCCGAATTATTCGGCGAAGTCGATCAGGATGATATCAATAAATACAGCAGTGTAATCGAGCGGTATTATCAATTTTATGACGAAATCTTAGGCAGGTACCTG
>CAYRTV010000355.1:0-3255 GCA_964427225.1 uncultured Eubacteriales bacterium | reverse complement strand
AGATCGTTTCACGTGACTGGAGTTCAGACGTGTGCTCTTCCGATCTGGGACAGACTCCAGAAGAAATCGCGGAGATAGTCGAAAAGACATTGAGAGAAATGGAGTCTTTTCAAGCTGAGTTCACCCAGGTTTATTATTCATCGAGTGTGTCCACCCCGCTTAGGGAATACGGCAAAGTTTTCTATCAAAAACCGGGCCGAATGAGATGGGATTATCTGGAACCGGAAGAAAAATCGATTTTGGTCAAGGAAGAGACCATCATCTATTATTTTCCGGAAGACAACCAGGTGCTCTATCAATCCGCAGACGAAGGAGAGCGGGAATCAAATATTATTTCCCTGCTAATGGGAGAACGATCGATCCTGCAGGATTATCAGATCGAACCAGCTGTCTTTCCAACTTCCGGAAAGAACGTCGCCCAGATTAAACTCATTCCTAAAAATGAGGCGGAATCTGAATCTTATGTTCTGCTGGAAATCAATAAGAATAATTATTTTATAACCAAAGCCGTATTTCATGACTGGGCCGGAAATAAACAAGAATTTCATTTCTCTGATGTGGACACCGGTATTTCCCTGCCCGAGGGAACTTTTGAACTGGAATTGCCGCCCGGAGTTGAAATCATAAAAACTCCCATATAAAATCAAAGCTTAACCTGAACTATTAAGAAGAAGAATAAATCTTCCTTCGGGTTAAATTGAATGTTTTCTTTTAAAACCCTTGAGGTAAATTAACGTATAGATACTTGAGGGCAGGTTGCTCTCCCATGCAAGATGATAAAGAAATTATACGCAGAACACTGGCGGGCGAAAAGGATACCTTTGAAATGATCATCAAAAAATATCAATCTCCGGTTTTCAACTACATAGCCAGGGCGGTGGGAGATTATCAGATGTCTATGGAATTCACCCAGGATATTTTTGTTAAGACATATTCTTCATTATCTTCCTATAATCCTCATTATAAATTCAAAACCTGGCTCTTTAAAATTGCTTCCAATTATCTGATCGATTACTGGAGAAAGAAAAAAATATCCACCTTATCCGTAGACCACCCCGTGTATGAAGGCGACGAAAGTCCCAGCATCCAACTGGAATCAAACGAATTGGGTATTGAAGCCCAATTTGAACTGGATGAAATGAGAGAAAAAATCGAAGCTGTATTGAAAAAAATTCCGCCGGAATTGCGGGAATTATTCATCTGGCGGCATATAAACGGGCTGAGTTACAAGGAGATGGCTCAAATCAAGGATATTCCCTTAGGAACAATCAAAAACCGGGTTTTTCAAGCTAAAGAGCTTATCCGCAGTCATTTGGAGGGAAAGATATGAGGTGTTTAAATATTCGCCGCGTTTATGATTATCTGGAAGGGCAGTTGCCTCCGGCTCAATCAGCGGCACTTGAGTCGCATCTTAAAGAGTGCCCGCGGTGCCGCCTGCTGGTGGAAGACCGGCGCCGTTTTTTGCAAGCCGCCGGCACTTTGCCTGAATTAACCCTTCCGGATAAGTTTCCGCTGCAGGTCATGGCCCGGATTAAAGCCGCCGGAGCGTCTACTGCAAGCAAGTGGCTTTGGTTCGGAATAGGTGCCGTAATTCCGCTGTCTTTTGCTTTAATTGGGCTTGTGCTGGTACGGTTCGGCACCTTAAATTCCTGGACCGGAATAATCGAATCCCTTGTGAAACTATTTCAACAGGCGGCATTCACATTATTGAAGGGGCTTAAAGTCGTGATGGTCATAATCCGCACAATAGTGGAGTTTATTGGGTTGGCCTTGGAGAAATTCGGGGATCTCGCCTCTCTGGCTCCTCCGGAAACCCCTTTCTTGGCGACAGCCGTTTTTATTTTGATAACGGCTGCTTTCCTGCTGGGTATATCCCGAAAAAGTCATGTAGGAGCGCGTAAATGAATAGAATCACTCTATTACTTATAACAGCTTTATTGATTATTGTTCCGGTACTATTATCCGGCGGCACCCACGATCCGGTTTCCGTGCAAAGAGATGTTGTGGTTGAATCAGGTTCGACCCAGGAAAATGTCATTTCTTTCGGCGGCAATGTCTTGATCAAAGGCAAAGTAACGGAAGACGTGGTCGTTTTCGGCGGCACTGTAACCGTTGAAGGGGAAATCAGCCAAATGCTGTTTTGTATGGGATCCGAAATTTTGCTTAAAGAAACCTCCATTATAAGAGGCGATGTTGTAGCTTTAGGCGGTGAATTGGTCAAAGAGCCGGGAAGTTATATCCAAGGGGACACGATCTATTTTCACAGCTCAACGGATTTTTTCAAGGCGCTTTCCGGCAGCTTTAACCTGTCCTTCTTCCCGGTTTATTTGTTGTTCAAATTGATAGCTTCATTTATCTGGCTGCTGCTGGCGCTGGTGTTAACAGCCCTGCTGCCCGGGCAAATTCAATTCGCATCCGATAGAATTCGCAAAGATTTCGGCCCGGTCTTGGGCATAGGCCTGCTGGCGATTATGGTATTCATCGGAATGGTCATTGCCGCCGCCCTGCTTTCTCTTTTGCTGATTGGCCTTCCCCTGCTGTTCGTTCTTATTATATTGGGTATCGTTATAAAAGTTTTTGGGCAGGTAATCCTTTATCACTTTTTCGGAGACAGCCTTTCCCGCGCTTTGGGTAAACCGGCATCCTCGCCCTTCCTGGCTGTGCTGATAGGATTTCTCGTCGTTACCGTTCTGGGATTTATTCCCTTGCTCGGGTTTATGATATCATTTTTCCTAAGTCTATTGGGATGGGGAATTGTGATTCGGACAAAGTTCGGGACGACTAAGAACTGGTTCAGAAAAAAGGCTTAGTCTAAAAATGACAACGCAGCCTGAGACTCTTCGCTTCGCTCAGGATGATAAAGGGGAAGACGATGCAGTCTAAGTAAGATCCTCACGGCCTGCTGATGCAGGCCTCGTGATGACAGCTGCGCTGTCACTTTATCTGCAGGATGTCTTTTTCTTTGGCATTGGCCATATCTTCAATTTCCTTGGTATGCTTGTCGGTAATTTCCTGGATCTTTTCTAATCCCCAGTATTTATCATCTTCGGTGATCTCTTTTTCTTTTTCCATCATTTCGATCATTTCTTTGGTTTCTCGCCGCATATTTCTTAGAGCTGTTTTTTCTTCTTCAGTCATTCGCCCGATATGTTTTGCTATCTCCTGGCGCCTTTCTTCATCCAAGGGGGGGACCGGAATTTTCAACTGTTTTCCATCATTAATTGGATTGAATCCCAAATCAGCTGTCCGGATCGC
>CAYRTV010000354.1:0-3264 GCA_964427225.1 uncultured Eubacteriales bacterium | reverse complement strand
CTTCCCGGAAAAAAAATGGTCCCCCACATGCGTTTTCCGGAGGGATGAATCAGAATCACCGCCGCTAAAAATACCGTTCCTCCTGCGATTCGGTAAATCGTGGACCATAAAAGAGAGGTCTGGTTTATGACCGGTTTCATAATAACGATGCTGACGGCCATACACAACATGGCGGCTAATCCTAGAAAAATGCCGCTGATAAGCTGGGACCGGGACAGGGTATTGATTCCGTCGGTTTTAAGGGAAATGGTGGATACGGCGGATATAATAAAAACAACTCCGGCGATTTGCCAGGGGCTCATGCTTTCACCGATAAAAACGGCGGCCAGTATTATGACGAAAGGACTGTAGCTGCAGGTGACGATCGCTGTGAGACTGGCTCCTAAGCGATTGAGTCCCGAGAAAAGCAAGGTATCGGAAACGCCGATTCCGATTATACCGCTGAGCAGAATCAAACCATAATCATTAAAAGGATAGTCGGGAAAAAGAGGCTGATGGAAAAGCCAAAGAGTGATCAGCATGAAAAAACCGGAAAGAATGGATTTAAACAGGTTGAGGCCGATAGGATGAACATGCTTGCCGCTGATACGGAAAAGGATGACCGCCATCGCCCAGGTAAGCGCGGAAGCGAGGGCCAATGATTTACCCAGCAAGACCATGTGTTGGAGATCCGGTGTGTTCATCATATTTAACCTGGATGGCGGGAAAATTCAGTTATGAGAGGATATGAAAAGAGTAAGTTATTCGCGCTAAAATGAATTAAATACGGATTGAGTCGCTTATTCTTGTTCCTTTTCTTGCCCCTGTTCTTCAGTTTCCGGCACTGGCTCCTGTACAATTTTTTCCTCGCTATCTTCTTCGGTTTCGACTTCAATGCCGAGCAGCCGGGCTGCTCCTTCGTAGAGTTGACGGAAGGATTGTTTGGATTCCTGGAGCTTAGCCAGCCGTTCCCGGGCCCGCTGGAGTTCTTTTTCCATCTCGTCATCTATTGATTCCAATTGGGCTTTGGCTTCTTCCATCGTTTTCCGGTAAAGCTCTTCTTGCTGTTTGCTTAGGGCCATCGCTATCTCCTAACCCCGTAAATGGAGCTGTTTTCTCTGGTCTTATTATGTCATCTTTTCAGTAAATTACAACCACCCTTAGCGATGAATTTCATTCTGCGACCCGCACCTTGGCATCGTGTGCCAAGGTGAAATGACCTTCGATAATGACCTTATCGCCGTCTTGAACCCCTTCCAAAACCTCTACGAAGCGGTCGTTTTCAAGCCCGGCTTCAATATAACGCCATTTGGCAAGATCGCCCTCCACCACAAAGGCCAGTTTTCTTCCTTGCCGGACCAGAACTGCTTCTTGAGGGATAAGAAGACGGTTTTTATGAATTTCGGCCGGAATTTCAACCCAGGCATGCATACCGGGTTTGATTTTTTCATCCCGGTTTATCATATTGACAATGACAGTGCAGGTTTTATCTTCCGGGTCCACCACCGGGCTGATAGACTTAACCTTGCCATGAAAACTGTCTTCCGGATAAGCGGAAAATGTCATCTCCACTTGCCGGCCTTCTGCCATGCGGCCGACTTCACTTTCAAGGACACTGGCATGCACTTCAATTTCCCGGATGTTGACCAGATCAAACAGCTCTTGACCTGAATTGATATGCTCCCGCGGAGAAATTTGAATATTATGAATGATTCCCGCGAACGGCGCCCGAATTTGGGTTTTTTCCAGGTCCAGTTCCGCTTTCTGGACATTGACATATGCCTGAGTCACGCCTTTGGTGGCTTCCCGGATTTCTTCCTTTTTTCCGCCGGATTCGATTAAGGCCAGTTCATAAGCTTGTCTTTTTTCCTCGACTTCCTGTCTTGCGATCATTCCCTTGGCATAGAGATCCTGAGCCTTCTCCAGTTCCTTTTCCAACCGCTCCAGTTCCCAGCTTGATTCAGGCGGGATGGCTGATTTCTCATCCATGGAGAATTGTTCCTCCAGAATAAGTTCGGATAAGGCCTGTAAATATTGAGCCTGCGCATTTTCCAGATCCAGCAGGTATCTTCGGTTGTCAAGTTCCAGTAAAAGGTCTCCCCGTTTTACGTGTTTGCCTTCATCAACCTGCAGGTTTTGGATAAGACCGGAGACTTCAGCCTTCAGTGTAATGTTTCTGCGGGAAAAAGCTTCTCCCGGACTGCGCAGCTTTATGACCAAATCTCCCATACGGGCCTCATCCACTTTGACTGTGATCGGGGTTTCCGCCGGTTTTTCCTCGGTTTCTTCTCCTCCGGTGCCGGCGGCTTCCTCGGCAGGGGAGCGGAGGAATAGAAAATAGGCGGCTAGACCGCATAGGATCACAATCAGGAAAACGATCAGACTTTTTTTCGGGAATAGAATAGTCTCCATCATAAACTCCTATTTGAGAAAGCTTCGCCAGGCTTGTCCGGCCAATCCGGATTTGCGGGCGAACCAATTTTTAACATTGTCTCCGTAAAAATAAAGAATGGGTATGACAACCAGAATAAATAAAGCAGATGTGGCCAGCCCCCCCACCGCGGAAAGCGCCAGGGAAGCCCAGATTTTTCTGCGCCCCACTTCTACTTGTATCAAAACCATAGGCAGCATGCCCAGTATGGTAGTGCTGGTGGTCATAAAAATCGGGCGGACTCGTTCGCGGGCTCCTTCAATAACGGAATCCAGCAGAGGAAGGCCTGATTTCCGCTTATAATTGATGTGATCGACCAATAATATGGAATTATTAACCACAATTCCGCCCAGAAGAATGACGCCCACATAAGCCGAGGAGTCAAAGGGAAAATCAGCGACGACAAATGCGATAAATACGCCTATTAAAGCCAATGGAACCGCCAGCAGAATAAAAAACGGCTGGATTAGAGATTCGTAGAGGGAAGCCAGTATCATGAAGATAATCACCAGGGAAAAAATGATGGCAAAAGTGATCTGTCCTTTTTCTTCTTTGGTCATGAACCGGTCATCTTCCCGGGTAGCGGTAAACCCAGCCGGCAATTCCAATTTATTATAGACTGCTTCTTCATACCGGTCAGCAGCCTTATACGGTCCGCGGAATTCCCACATCACGGTTTGCTGGAATTGCTGGTCCTCCCGGTCGATGGAGCCGGCTATCGGGGTTTCCGTGACATTGGTTATGTCTCCCAGCCGCAGATATTCGCCGGTTTGGGTTCGAATAAGTTCATTTTGAAGCTCTTTCATATCCAAAATGCTGGCTTTGGGGAATTTAACGGAAAGCCCCTCCTCTTG
>CAYRTV010000353.1:0-3279 GCA_964427225.1 uncultured Eubacteriales bacterium | reverse complement strand
GGCTCTATCCTTGCGGAACAGCCGGATTTTGCGGTCCGGATACCAGCCCGAATGCCGAATCCAGTGCCCCAGGTAAAAAACCCGGCGGGGCATGGAAAAAGCATCGGCCTGCGGCTCATGGTCTTTGAGCCGGATTATCTCGGCTCGAAGCTGCGGGGATAAACATTCATCCGAATCCAAGCTCAAAATCCAGGGATTTGACGCCTTCTTATTGGCCCAGTTTTTCTGATCGGCGTAATTGGTCCACTTCCGCTTAAACACTTTGTCTGTATATTTTTTGGCGGTTTCCACGGTGTTGTCGGTGCTGAAGCTGTCCACCACTACTATTTCGGAGACCACGTTTTCCAGGCTTTTCAAGGCCCGAGCCAGCCGCTTATCCTCGTTGTAAGTGATAATGACCGCAGATATTTCCATGGGCCTCATTTTAACACAAATCATCTCCGGTTTGTATGCTCAGCAGCACGCAGCATCGAACGCAATGGAAGCGAGCGTGCAGACCGAACTGAATAGACGAAAAGATAAAGATGGGGGGGTTGACCAAAAATCCTGCGGGGTTTAAAGTACCCTTATCATGAAAAAAGACGGGGTTATTATACCCAGGTTAAGCTTGTGGATATACTATCCATTTCTTGCTTTGGGTTTATCCTTTCTCCTTTATCTGCATATCCATGTATCCTCTTTTTCGTTTTTAGACCACCGCTTTGCGCCGTCCCTTTGGTTTCCTTTAATAACCGGAAGCATTCTTTGGGCTGCCATCGCGGCGCTGCAAACCTTTTCGAGCTGGTGGGGACATCTGCATTATCATATCCTCCCGGAACAAGTCCGCAAACAGGACGACCTGACGCTGCTGCCCCTGCTGCTGCCTTTGTTCTCTCCGCTTCTTTTGCTGAATTACACCACCGCCCGGGATTTTCAGGCGCGCTTGACTCTTTTCACCGTCCTCGTGTTTGCGGCCGTCCTGCTGCTGAAATGGCTCGAATTCCGCCGTTTCGGGATGAAAAGCCCCGTACACAGCCTCATCGATTCCCTGCATGCTATTCCCCGGAAAAAACGTCTGCTTCTCATGTTCGCGGCCGCTTTCCTCATATACACCCTCTGCGCCGGTATCCTGGTGCTGCAGAAGGGACTGGCTTTTTCCGGTGACGAGCCATATTACCTCATGACCACCGACAGCCTGTATGAGGATGGGGATATCAATGTCGCCGATGAATACGCCGATCGCGATTACTACAACTTTTATCCCCGCGAGCAGTTTCCCGATCTGCGGATCAGGCCGTATGCCCGGTTCGGCAAAAAAGGCACCCATTATATCTATCCCATCAGCCAGCCGGGGGTGTCCGCCCTGATTCTGCCCCAATACTGGCTGAGCCGTTTTTTTGACGGACGCACCCGGGTGTTTATCCTTAAATCCAGCCTGGCGCTGTGGGGCGCGCTGTTGGGGCTGCAGCTTTACCTTTTAGCCCTGGAATTATGGAAAAACCGCTATGCCGCCGCCTTGGTCTGGTTTTTTTATGCCTTTACCGCTCCGATACTCTTTTTCTCGATTCATATATACCCGGAAGTTCCGATTGCCCTCTTCACGGTTTATGTCTTTCGTAAAGCCCGTTCAGATCACACGCCATCCGTCTTTCAATTGCTTTTTTCCGGGTTTCTGCTGGCCCTTTTCTTCTGGTTCGGCCTGAAGTACAACATGATTTTCTATCCCCTGCTGGCGGTCTGCCTCTATCTTTTTCTGAAAAAACATAAATTGGGCTGGAAGACGGCGTATTTTTTGATTTTTCCGGCCCTGGCCATCGGCCTTTTTTATCTTTATGTGTATACATTATATGGAACAGTGAATCCCATTTCCCTGTATGAAGGGGTTCTGAATCCTCAAATACTGGACAATTTCCGTGAAGTCATACTGAAGACTCCGCTTCACCTGAGGGTCAGCTCGTTTTTTGATTACTTTCTGGATCAGCGGGACGGCCTGCTGCTGTACGCGCCCTTTTACTTTTTTGCTCTGCTTGGCATGATCGAGGCTTTCCGCCGGTCGCGAAAAGACTTGATCATACTGCTTTTGATCAGCCTGCCGTTTGTACTCAATTATGCCTTTTTCGCCCACCGTCAGGGCCACAGCCCCCAAGCCAGGGTGCTGTCGCCTTTGGCCTGGATTCTAGCGCTGCTGGTGGGTTATTTTTTGGTGTACAACAAGAAGAATCTTTATCGTCTTCTCTTCCGGATTGCCGGCGGCGTCAGCCTGTTTATGGTTGCTTTGTTGCTTCATCATCCATCCGCCCTGTATCAGCCCACTACCCACCAGTTCACCTTCCGGGGCGGCGAAATCTTCATTTCATTGAGCAATATGTATTTTTACCTGCCGGACTATCTGCCGTCTTTTTTAAAAATCAACAATCTAGGCTGGTGGCCTAATTATGTTTGGCTCGCGGGCATTCTAGCCTTTGCGGCGGGCTATGCGCTCAAAAAAGATGCCCGGATTAATGTGAGCTTCCCCGCCGCCGCCAAAGGTGTCTTGATCCTTACTCTCCTTGCCTCCTTCTGGCTGAGTTTTTTTCCCCGCCAGGTGCTGCTGTCTCCGGCCCGGGCGGATTTCGGCGGCGCTTACCGGGCCGGCATCTACGGCATCAGCCGGGACGCCAAGATGAAAAACCCGGGGGAAATCCGCCTCAGCCGCAGCCCTTACACCTATCGTTTTTTTGTCACGTCCTGGCGCCCCTTTCCCTATATCCGGTTTCGTTTCGGAGCGGAAGAAGGATATTACCGGATCAGAATAAAATACTTTGACGAAGTTATATACTCCGGTGAAGTCCGGTATGAGATGAAGGACTTGGTGCTCGCCCCGGAGCAGGCTTACCATTTTAAAAACACCAATTTATATCAGATCTCGGTTGAACTCGAACACCTGGGAGGCAAAACCCCGCCGGAAGCCCCATTTGTTTTCAACTTCCATCCGGAACAAGATTAGCCCGGCCTCGCTCTCCTCTCTCCAGGAGAGAGGAGAGCGAGGCCGGGGTTTCAGGTTTGATAAACAGGACTGAACAGACCGAATAGACAGAATAGACCTAGATGAACACGAGCTTGCCGAAGCGCTTTATGATTCCCGCCGCTTCGCTCCGGGAACGACACCGGTTCAAGATCTGGCATAGGCGTTTAAGCGGAGGTCCAGCCCGCCGGTTTCCCCCTGCCGGATTTTTTCCAGGGCCAGGCCGGCCACCATGGCTGCATTGTCGGTACAAAAAGCCGGCGCGGGCAAAAACGCCTTTATACCGTACCGTTCGC